>PGXB01000027.1 GCA_002838945.1 candidate division Zixibacteria bacterium HGW-Zixibacteria-1 | reverse complement strand
ACCAAAAGAACAAAACCGTTGGTTATACCAGTGTCAAGAACACAACAAGTGTTTCATATGTTCTGAGACATACTGTCTCGGATCTCATGATACTGTACAGCAAGGGTCGCCCCTACAATTATTATCCCATGTAAATGATTGGGCATGATGACAAATTCATCTAAAACAATATTGGGATAACGGCGTGGCGTCATCAACCACTCCTCCCGCATCATCACCCCGGCTTCATTCAACCGCATCTCGCCATCGATCACATCACCGAACAGACATTGTTTCTCATACGTACCAATGGTAACGAAATACGCGCCTTCGGTGGCATAATCAAAATCTTTCAGACGGATGTTTCTGCGATATGGAATTTCGAGTGAATCTGCCATTTTATACTTATTCATTAAATGAATAAAATCTGTCAATCACATTATTCTTGACAATTTTCGCATCAAATCGATGGTAAATTGGTCGCGAGGGGGTATTATAGAGGAGTAATAATATAACTATGTCTAAGAGTGTGTCAAAAATGTGGATTGTCCATACCTTAATCCGGGGCAGGCTATTTTTTCGCGGGGGAACAAGTCTTGAAAATATTTAAAAACGCAAAAACAAAGCCAATTTCCTGTAACCGAATGGGACATTATATAGTACAAGGAAATATTCGTCAAAATCACCTCGAAAAAGATGGCAATTTTATTACGCCGCGTTGCACCGATAGCCCGGTGTCTCTTCCGAAGCTTACCGGACGAGATGGATTATTTCGCCTGATCCATTCTCACCAACCCAATGAGCGGGGCGCCATGTCTTGCATGCGGCCCCATTTTTCCCTTTAAAAATCTGTTAAAACATGTATCTTATTTCCCTTTGGTGCGTGAATTTCATTTTCAAGGAGGACTGATGGACATCAGGAAATGCATCGCATTGATTTCAATGATTCCCATAATAATTATCCTGGCGTGCGGGACACAGAAGGAGGCGCCGAAAAATATCTCCGATCTGGAGCTTCTGCTGTCATATATGAACGGTTCGTTTTCATCGCAGGAACAGGCCGCGGCCGATTCGAGTTATCTTGATATCCGGCTGGAGATGGTTCCGATCTGGAAAGAGCGTTCCGATGCGCACTGGCTGTATGTCGAACAGGCGACAGCGGCCACTCTCGAGACACCATACCGTCAGCGCGTGTACCGTATCAGCCAGCTTGATGACTCCACGTTCGAGAGCGCCGTTTACACTATCGAGGAGCCGCTTCGATTCGCCGGCGACTGGAAGAAAGAACTGCCGCTGGAACATCTGACGCCCGACTCGCTCAGTTTGCGCGAGGGGTGCACGATTGTTTTGAGAAAGGTTGAGGATAAGTTTGTCGGCTCGACGGTCGGGACCGGCTGTGAGAGCACGCTTCGCGGGGCCGCCTATGCCACCTCGGAAGTGGTCATCGCTTCCGACCACATGAGAAGCTGGGATCGGGGTTTTGACGCCGATGGCAACCAGGTCTGGGGCGCCGAGACCGGAGGTTATGTTTTCAGGAAAATCGAAAAGAACCCGGAATAATATTTTTTTACCGGTGTGATGTGATTGACGCATAATCAATAATGTTCTATTTTGAATAACACAAACACCACAGAAGGGAGAATTAAAATGAGGTTGGGAACGATTTTGATGCTGTTGACGCTGACGGTTCCGGCCGCGATATTTGCGCAAAGCGAAAAAGAGGCGGTACCGGAGCAGGCGCCATGGATGGAAGAAGCCATGCGGCTGTCGCAGCCGGGCCCGGAGCATGCACTGCTGGCCGGTCTTGAAGGGAAATGGGATATGACCGGCTGGATCATGCCGATGCCGGGCGCAGTGCCGATTGACTTTTCCGGCAAAGCTGTCAATGAAATGATTCTTGGAGGCAGGTTTCTGGAGATGACTTCCGAAAGCGGCGAAGGGGAGATGTACACCGAAACATTGACCATCCTTGGTTTCGACCGGCGTAGTAATAAGTATACCTTCGTTGGTTACGATACCTGGGGGACTTTTTATGTGACGGCGGCGGGCGGTTATAATGATACGACCAAAGTGATCACGATGTACGGTGAAGAGGTCGATGTTATCGCCGGCTTTACCCAGAAATATGACCAGGCCATCCAGATCATCGATAAAGATAAATTTATCCTGACGACGGTTTTTTACAACAAGGAAATGACCGGCGGCGCCGAACAGTTCAAGATGCTCGAGATCACCTATACCAGGGCCAAATAAAAAAAAGAAAACAACTTAGATTTATTTTATAAACCGGAGCGGAAGGAACCCGCCCCGGTTTTGTTTGTATCCTTAATTTTCTATTGACATTGATCTCCAAAAGCGGCAAATTAAAATAGTATTAATATTTTGGGTTATATATTTTCAGAAAATAGACGGATCTTCTCGAATATCATCATCGCCCGGCATCATTGGGAGAAGATTTAATAACCATAAGGAGGTTTATATGGGTACCTATCTCAGTACGTTCTACATTATTAAATCGGATAAGCCCGTGGAATTTGTCGTGGAGATTGGTCACGGGCAAAGGGCGGAGTCGACCGTTTACTTGAATGATTTGAAAATAGGAGATAACAAGATCGACTCATTTTCACTCGTGTTACCCGGGACAGGAAAGGACCTGAAACGTCAAATCCTGAACTGTACCACAATGGTCAGGGATGAAAGAGTCGAGACAAATGAGACCAGCGTTACCTATCAGTTAAAGGGAGGGCGCAAGGATTTCAAGGAAATGCTTCAGTCCGGCGTTGAAAAGCACGGGGATGTGAAATTTTATGTCTTTAATGTCGAATTTATCTAATTTCTAAAGGGGATGGTGAAATGAAAATAATATCTGGAGTCGGTTTCGCGCTATTTGCCATGTTATTTTTGCATTGTCCACTTTTCGCGGCAGATGCAGATAATGAGGAAAATGATGGGACAGTCTCTTTTGATATGTTGTTGCCGCCGGCATCGCCGGGTTTTGTACTAATGGGAATTGAGCCGGCTGCCGTCGAACGGCCCGGTACATCAAATGACTTGATGATAAGCATTCTTAATAATACAAACGATTTGAATAACTTCCCCAGGAACATGGCGGTGGAAATTATGCCGTACTGGATATTTTGGGGACAAAAAATCAAATATGAGGATTACTCCAGTAATAGGCCGGGTGCAAATTTGCTTCAGTCGCTGTCTTTATCATTGACGACGTCAATAGATGATGCCATTGAAGATTCGGCAGTAACATCACAAGCCGTGGGTATAAGGTTTTCATTATTTCGCGGGCGGATTATCGAAGAAATGGATAGAGAAATAGACAGTCTGTCGAGATCCCTGCTGGAGCGGTATGCTTACGAATTCTTGAGTGAAGCAGATTCTTTGGATGCTGTCAAAGAACTTGCCGCGAAAGCCATTGACATTCTCCGGAATCGGATTGAAAATGGCGGTGACAGTGTCCGCCTGGATGCCGAAATCGAAGTTTATGCAGAAATATTGGAAAAAATTTCTGCTCGAAGAACTGCTGCCGGGGAAAATGCCAAAATCAATATCGATACCGAATTTCTGGAAGACAATAAGACAATAATTGAGCGACTGCGGAAGCTGATTACTGATCGGCAACTTAAGAGACTTGGATTCAAGGCCGATTTTGCCGGAGGAATGGTCTATGATTTCCCCAATAATGATTTTGACAAAGGAAAATTCCGCCGCTGGGGTGCATGGATGACAGCCGGCTATGAATGGCGCAAATGGAGTATGCTTGGCGTTATAAGATGTCTGACAAATGATAATAATGGCGATTCCACTGTGATTGATTTCGGAAGCAGAATTATATTGGATAATGTAAAAAAACTGTCGCTATCGGCGGAAGCAATATATCGCTATTATCCCAATTTGACCGATGGGGATGATGAATACAGGTTGGCGCTTCAATTCGACTATGCCATTGCCAGGAACAAGAGCGTCTCGTTTACATTCGGTCGTGATTTCGAGGGAAAGCAGTCGGGAAATCTGATATCAATTATAAATATCATAATGGGATTCGGATCGGATCGACCCGTTATTAAATAAAAAGTCGCCGTGCGATCAGACTGTCGAGTGGGCGACGTTTTCAACCGGTGCCGGTTTCATCAGGACCCAGATCGTATATATTCCCAGAACCGTTCCAAGCGGAGAATTGAAAAGCATTATTATCCCGACAACCAGGGCGACCGGGCGGCCCCAGCTCTTTTCGTTCAATAGTCCAAACCCGCCGGCCAGACAGGGTATGGCAATAATCATCGGGATGATGATAAGCGTGGCCCAGATGATATCCATCAAAACTGCCGAAGTGATATACGGCAGCCTGTTGCCGACATAAATTGCCCCGTGAATATTGTGAAGCAGCACTTTCAGCAATCTGATGCCGATCATGGCCAGGATACTCTGGGAGACCAGCAAGAATCCGTAAATAATGTGCAGGGTCCCTAATGTTTTTATATGACGTTCCACAAAATCCTCCCGTGTGAACACGGTTCCGACATCAATGTCTGACTTAGAGTATCATTTTAATAAATAATATGTTGCCTGTGATATCTGCCCTTATTACGGTTCCCCGGGCGACAGAGTTTCGGTTTTCATGAAATATATTTTGAGGGCGCATTATCTTACAGTTAAGACAATGATATTTATCGAGTTAATAATCTTTTGCTTGTCGGATTTTCAAATATATTATATATTATAATGGAACCGGGATACTGGAATATCATCGCAGATTGACCAAGCTTAATATAGAAAATCGAGTTTTCAATAAAGGAGGTTTGTCATGCCGACTTACGTGCTTATGACCAAGCTTTCGCCCGAGGTTTCAAAGCAGATAAAGGACCGGGCGAAAATCGGCCGGGCCTGGCTGGACCAGGTTCGGGAGAAATGCCCCGATGTAAAATTCGTGGCGCATTATGCACTTCTGGGGGGATATGATTTCATGGATATTTATGAGGCCCCCGACCCGGAAACGGCGGCGAAGGTTTCGATGATATCGCTGGCTCACGGCGCCTTCGAATCGCAGAGCTGGACGGCGATACCCTACAAGCGGTTCCTGGAGTTGACGGAGGAGATATAGGTGGGAAGGTTTTCAGTTGGTGGCCTTGACGAGAACATTATAGAATAGCGAATTAATTCCAAAATATTTTTGTTAAAATTTGGAGGAGAAGTGAAAATAAAGAAACATATTGGGCTTATTGCTGCTATTGTTGCCATTCTTGCAGGAATTGCCACAATAATTACATTGGTGATTAATATTATCGACATGAAAGATAATAATAGAATTCTAAGCGATGATTTAGGTAGATATCATGATCTCGTGATTACACTTGTCTCGCAAAATAAAATTAATATCGGTGATGTATCGACATATCTGCCGGAGAAAGAAACGGAAATTATCGCGAGACAAGCAGCTTCTCAAATGCCACCATTACCGATGGATATTGACGCCTACTTTTCTTGTTCTGGATTTACGGGAGATATGGCCAATTCGCATATGGGTATAGATGTTTCGCGGACATCTGAAAGTATAAAAATTGTGCTTGAACATGCTTTCGGTAATAGATTGCAGGTATATTGGTTGTATCCTGAAAACAACTGGGGTGATAAGCCGGGTCGATCATTATCAGGAATTAATCGGCTTGTCTTTGAGGCTAAGGGTAGGTGGGGTAACGAGGTCATTGAATTCAAATCAGGTGGACTCCGCGATCTCAATTATAAGGATTCGTATGAAGTCTCCATGGGTAGAAAAGCCTTATCCATGACCTGGCAGGAATTTAAAATGGATTTATTGAATCAGGATTTGTCCAATGTGATAAGTGCGTTTTCATTGGTTTCATTGAAAGAAATTAACGGGGGAGAATGTACTATTTTTCTGAGAAATATAAGATTTGAATAAATGGCAAATGCCAAATTATTCCGCGGTTTGCCGTCAGAATGATTTGGTCAATTCTCTCCGAGAATTGACGTCAAGAATGATATGCAACAAGGATTCGAATTGTTTCTGCCGGACCACATAAAAGGAGGTGCATATATGACAAAAAAAATGGGCATCATGATGACACTCGCATCTGTCTTTCTTTTGATGTTTGCATGTTCGGGGCAGGACTCGGTCGGACTGCTCAAGAAATATGAGGTGACATACAACAGCCACAATGTGGACAATATCATGGCGCTGATTGCCGATGATGCCTCGTTCATACTGGATAACCGGGCCCTGAACGGGAAAGCGGCCATTCGCAGCCTGGCGGAATACGATTCGGTGCTCGATGTCCAGCTTGAGTTCCGCAATATGAGCACCGAAGGTGATTCGGTTCTGTTCGATGTCAGGGAGATCAACGAGTGGCTGAGACTGGCCGGCATCGATGAATATCATTACCGGAGGTGCGTGGCGGTATTCGAAGATGGTTTGATAAAAAGAATCGAGGCCAAAACCACCGAGGAAACGCTGGCTGATATCGGGAAAGTATTTCAGGAAATGGCCGAGTGGATTCCCGACAGCCTGGCTTTTGAAATAAACGACCTGCTTCAAAGCGGTTATAGCGCGAGGTCGGCCGAGCGATGGAAAGTAATTCTGCAACAGTGGCAGAAGGATAGAATGAAATAGACAGATTGAAACTACTCGGTTCAAGTAGCGTATGTACGTGAGTAATGAATTTTGGAAGGTGGAACCGTGAAAAAAGAGCTCATATTAGCCGTATTTTTTATTTCGATTTGTTCGGGAGCAATTCAGGCCGGGTCATATGGTTTGACGGTCAATGATTATGGTCTCAGTTTCGGCAACTCAAGTTATCTGAACGGCATACGGTTCAATCTGGTTGACAGACATGTCAGAAATGTGAACGGACTGAATATTACGTTCTGGAACCCGGATGAAAATCCGAATTTTGTCATGAATGGTTTGGCGCTGGCAGTGGTAGCGCCGTCGATGAGCAGACTGACCGGTGTGGCAATAGGGGGAATTGCCGGGGTTGCGGATCGGGTCGATGGACTGGCCCTGGCCGGAATAGGATTGGCGGTTGATACCGTTAATGGTGTGGCCATCGGCGGGATAGGTCTTGGCGGGAACAGTATTCACGGATTCGCAGCCGGGCTGATTGGATTGGGTTGCGATGATTTGCAGGGTATCGGCATCGGGGGGATCGGTGTCGGCGCGAGTCAAATTAAGGGCATCGTAATCGGAGGCATCGGCACTGGAGCCGATATTATCCATGGCCTTGCCATCGGCGGAGTGGGCGTCGGCGCGGATGAGATCAAAGGAATTGCCATCGGCGGTATTGGCGTTGGCGGGGATGAAATCAGCGGTCTGACGATCGGAGGAATCGGTATCGGCGGCGACTATATCAGCGGCCTGCAGATTGCCGGTCTTGAAATCAAGGGCCGGGAGCTGAAAGGAGTCAAGATTGCGTCGTACTGCCATGCCACGAGGGATATGATTGGAATATCAATCGGTCTTTTAAATTTCGCGAAAAATCTCAGGGGACTGCAGATCGGGATAGTTAATATTGCCAGAAACAATCCGGCGCCTTTTAAGGTCCTTCCCATATTCAATTATCACAAGTAGCCAGGTTATCCCGAAAACAAATCCGTATGGTGCATCAGGGCGAATAACGTAATGTTAACGATAGTTGAATCCTACGATAAAGAGTCGCTTGAGACCGCCAAATTGCTAATAGCCGAATATGCGGAGTTTTTAGGGTTTGATCTTAATTTCCAGGATTTTGCGGAAGAGATGGAAAGTTTTCCCGGGAAGTATGCGCCTCCCGGCGGCTGTCTGCTTCTGGCCAGGGATGGCGACAGAATTGCCGGATGCATTGCCCTTCGCAAAATGGACAATGATACGTGCGAAATGAAGCGGCTGTTCGTCCGCCCGGAATTCAGGGGACACGGGGCCGGACGCAGACTGGCAGAGGAGCTTCTTGCCCGGGCACGTGAGATAGGATATAAAAAAATGCGTCTGGACACAGTGCCGCAGCTGGCCTCGGCGATTGCCCTTTATGAAATAATCGGTTTTTACGATATTGAGCCATATTATCATAACCCGGTTCCGGGAGCGCGGTTTATGGAACTGGAGCTTTGATTGAATTACAGGATTGAATGAGTGAATTTATGGAAGATTACTACAATCTCAGAGCCGGAGAATATGAGGAAATATATAACCGCGATGATCCGGTTCGTCAGGCGGAGCAGAAAAAAATCGCCGAGGCTGTCAAAAGGTATTTTGACGGTCGGAGGGTGCTTGAGGTCGCCTGCGGAACCGGATACTGGACGAAGTCCTTATCGGAAACGGCCAAGTATATTTGTGCCGTCGATAATTCACCGGAGATGCTGGCCCGAGCAAAGGCCGGAAAGTACGGTTGCCCGATTGATTTTATGCTGGAAGATGCCTATAGTTTGAAGTTCAAGCCCGGGTATTTTAATGGGGGACTGGCCAATTTCTGGTTCTCGCATATACCGAAAAAGGCGATTGAAAGTTTTATGGAGTCATTTCATCGAGTCCTTGGACCGGGCGCCCGTGTTTTTATGGCTGATAATGTATTAATTCCGGGTTTGGGCGGCGACCTTCACCGGCCGGAAGGCAGCCCGGACACATTTAAACTGCGGAAGCTGCAGAATGGAAGCGAGCATCTGGTACTGAAGAATTATTATAATCCTGAACAACTTCTGGAAATATTTTCCAGATACAATTCTTCATTAAGTGCAGAAAATATCTTTTATGGCGATTGTTTTTGGTATATATTTTATGAGTTAAGTTGATACTATTAAATCGGAGTCAGCTTCAAATTGCGGCTTTTTATAAAAATATCTTTTCTCTTCAATACTTCAAAAATAAATATGAATAAAAATCGCCTGGCGGCGTTTCTGAAATATAATTTTGATGAGTATAATTTATCGGGGGAAATATGTTCGCTCGCAAACATGTGACACTCAGGATAGCCTTTTTCGCTGCTGCCTGCGGTCTGTTATTCAATTTTGCCGTGGTAAGGGCGCAGGCATTGGATGGTGATTCGGGTCTTGTTTTCGGCCCGCATGAGATCGGCTTTATGACGATTGAGAAATATGACTATACCAGAAGTTTTATGCCGAAGTATGATTATGACGGGCAACTGCTGTCGGAGGAACGGGCTCGACCAATACAGGTTTGTATCTGGTATCCTGCGGCGGGCTCGAGTGAAGCGGGATCGATGGTTTATGGCGAGTACGTATATCCATATCCCAATGTCGGCAGGTTCAACATCCTTGTTGCCGGTATGCAGGCCAGGGAATTGAATTATCTGGCACAGCTCACGAATAATAATCGCGCCATGGTGCAGGATTTCATGAACCTGAAAATGAAGGCGGTAAAGGATGCGCCCTATGCGCAGGGAAAATTTCCTCTGATCATATATCATGCCAACAGTATGGCCGGCTTTTCGGAAAATCTGGTGCTATGTGAGTTGCTGGCGAGTCATGGATATGTCGTTGCCACGACACATTCAATGGGAGTCAGGGTATTTCACCCTCAGCCCACCGAGGCCGATATTGAAGCCATGACACGCGACAAGGAATTTGTGTATTCAATTGTCAGGGATATGGGGTTTGTGGATAGGGACAAACTGGGGCTATTGGGTATTGGATTCGGGGGATTGACCGCGTTGATAATGCAGATGCGCAATAAGGAGGGCGACGCGGTCGCGGTAATCGAGGGTTCGTTTATATCGGATGATTTTATGAAATACTCGGGGTCGAATCCGAATTTTATCTATAATGATATGAGTGTTCCCATGATGCTTGTTTTCGGTAAGGACCAGGCCGGTCATGATCTGTCGGTTCTTGATTCGCTTAAATATTCCGACCGATATATTCTTGCCTGTGATGGCATGACTGGAAACGATTTCAGTCATGCCGTTCTTTTTGCCTCGCAGGCTTTTATGGAAACTACTCCAAGATCGGCGCAAATCTGCACGCGCTACGGGTCCGCTTGCCGGACAATACTGGAATTTTTCGAGGCCGTTATCGGAAAGAATGCAGACAAGCTCCGGACATTCAAAGACGGACTTTCGGATTCGGAATCGGCCGATTTCACGTTTATGGCCGGATTGGACCTTCCGCCCCTCGAGGCTGAATTTGTCAATATCATCAGAAATGAAGGAAGTGCGCGCGGAGTAGAGCTTTTCGAGAAATTCAGGCTGCAGGATCCGGACTACCGGATCTTTCGCGAAGTGATGATGAATGCGCTTGGTTATGAAATGCTCCAGTCCAATCGGCTCGATGATGCGGTTCAGATATTTCGATTGAATACCATTGCCTATCCTAATTCGGCCAATTGCTGGGATAGTTATGCCGATGCGCTTACGGCATCGGGCGACAATGATGGGGCGCTTAAATGTTATGAGCAAGTCATGAAAGTGCTGCCCGGTGATACAGCCATCGATCCCGGAATGAAAGAAATTATTCTGAATAATGCCAGGGATCGGCTGGGTTTGAATCAGGAACAAGGAGAGTCAAACTAATATATATGGGGGTATTATGACGATGTCGAAAGCATCATCGGAAATCAATCGGCGGAAATTTTTGACCGCCGCGTCGGCCGGTATCGTCTCGGCCGGAATTGCAGGGCTGGTGCCGTCCGCCGTGCTGGGGCAAGTAACTGAGAAAAAAGAAACGGCGGCGAAAAAGGAAGTCATTCAGCGGACCCTGGGCCGCACCGGGCTGAAGATGCCGATTATCAGCATGGGCATGATGAATGCCAATAATCCCGAAGTCGTCCAGGCGTCATATGAGATGGGCGTCAGGCATTTCGACACTGCCGCATATTACCAGTATGGAAGCAACGAGCAGATGGTGGGAAATGTCATCAGTAAGCTGAAGGTTCGCGATAAGGTAATTATCGGCACCAAAATACATACGCCGGGGCAGCGCAATGGGCTCGATCCGGAAGAATCAAAGAAGAAACTGATTGCCAATTGTGAAGCCAGTCTTCAGCGGCTTAAAATGGATTATGTCGATATTTTGTATTTGCATGATGTCTCCGATACCGCGGATGTTAGCAATCCCGGCATAGTTGAGGGGATGAAGCTGCTGAAGGATCAGGGAAAAGTGCGTTTTGTTGGTGTTTCGACGCATTCGAATATGACCGGCATTATCAATGAAGTGACACGGCAGGGAAGCTGGGATGTTGTCCTGACGGCCGTCAACTTTACAATGGCCGATGACGTCGATTTGCTGATGGCCATAAAAAATGGGGCGGACAAGGGAGTCGGGATTGTCGCCATGAAAGCGCTGGCCGGGGGCGGTCGCTGGCCCAATCCGGAATCGCGCCGTAATTACAGCAGTTCGACCATTGCCAGAGCGGCACTGAAATGGGTGTTGAGAAATGAAAGTATTACTACAAGTATTCCCGGATATACCAACTTTGAGCATATGAATGAAGACTTCTCGGTGGCCTTCGATCTTGATTATGCTCCCGAGGAAAAGAAATTCCTGGAGGATAATCAAATCAAGCTTGGTTTTGGTTTCTGCAGGCAATGCCGCGGCTGTCTGGCCAGTTGTCCCAACGGCGCCGATGTTCCCAATCTGATGCGGACGCATATGTATGCCGCGCAGTACGGCAATTTTCATCAGGCCCGCATTACCCTGGACGATATACCGAGGAGATCCGGCCTGGATGCATGCCGCAATTGCGATACATGTATGGCCGGTTGTGTCAACACGGTCGATATCGGGCGGCGTATCGAGGAACTGAAGCTGATCTATTCCTAGACCGGAAATTAAACTTCATAGAAGTGCGGCCGATCGGAGATAACTCCCGATCGGCCGGTTTTATTAAGGAACCTGGTCATTGAAATCATTCGCTGTCATTTGCAGGTCGGGAACGGGCCGCCCTTATAAAGATAGCTGACCAAATATGTGCCGTCCATGAGATTGACAATGCCGTCGGAATTGACATCACAATTTGCGAGTTGGCCAGGCGCCGGGCCATGGCGGTACAAATAAATCATCAGAAAAATAACATCCATCAGATTAATATTGTCATCGTTGTTGATATCGGCGCATAAGAAATATGCGTTGGTATAAATGTTTGACACTTCCGACCAGTTGCCGGCATCATCGACCGCCCTGATGGCGAAATAATAGACGGAATCGGGTTCAAGGCCCTGAATGGTAAAGCTGTCCAGATATCCGGCCGGACGGGGATAAGGGACCCCCGGGCAAAGGGTGGCCTGGCCCCACCAGGCGAGTGTATCGACTCCACAATTTTTAAAGGAACATCGAATTTGATATGAACTGGCCCGGCCGATAGAACCATCATCACCGGGTGCGGTCCAGTGAAGTGTGACCGAGGTGCCTTCCATGCTAACGGTGGTTAAGGCAAAAGATGGTTTAGCAAGCAGTAAACAGAGAATTGCGGGAAAAATGAGGATAATAAAATGGCGGGTAAAATAGAGGTGTGTAATAGACCTGCGGGTCATGGATGCTGCCCCTTTGTTTAAAGATTCCATTCTTTCAAATTCTTCGCGAGTAAGCGCTATTTTTTTCAGCTCAGTTAAATTTCACCGTTACCATTAATCGATAGGCTGTTTACTCCGGAATTTGAATGAAAAGAGCCCCAATGCCGGACATGCTTCAACCGTCATGGCACTGGAGCGCCAAATCACAAAAGGACAGCAGTATATACTGCAGTTGTTGTCAACCGTTTCCATAGTTTCCGGCCGATATATAATGAATTATGCGCATTGATGCAAGAAATATGTTATATTATTCACAAATATTGCAAAAATATTTGTCCGTAAGTTTCATAAATACATAGAGTTATGGTATAATTAGGGAAATAGAAATCTATAATAAATAGTATATTATTAATCCGGAGTGTATTCGCAGCAAGATTCTGATTGACTTCGAGGTTACATTCTTTTATCAAGCTGACATATAATTCTATGATCGAAATCAAAGGAGAAGTATCATGAAAAGATTTTATTTGATTTGTTGTCTTGCACTTAGCCTGACAGCAATGATGGTGATAACGAGTGAAGCGGCATCATCCACCGATCCTGTCGACACCCTGTCCGCTCAGGTGGATTTAACTGATCGCCAACCGCTTATCTCTACTTTTTCGATTGTGGGGCGTGATCCGGCCACCGGTGAACTGGGTGTGGCAGTGGCCTCGAAATTTTTTGCGGTCGGCAATGTCGTGCCGTGGGCGAGGGCGGATGTCGGGGCGGTAGCGACGCAGGCGTACGCCAATACGACATTTGGCTGGCGCGGGATTGACTTGCTCGAGAGCGGTTTAACTCCCAAGAACGTTCTGGATTCGCTCTTGAAGACAGATGAGAGTCCGACCCGCCGCCAGGTTGGGATTGTCGCGGCCGACGGCAGTTCGATTACCTACACCGGTGATTCATGTCTGTCCTAGGCGGGTGGAAGATCCGGCCCCAATTATGCGATTCAGGGAAATATTCTCGCCGGTGAAGATGTTGTTATGGCGATGGAAAAGGTCTTTCTTGCATCTGAAGGGACTTTGGCCGATCGTCTTTTCAATGCCCTGGTAGCGGGCGAGTCGATGGGAGGCGATTCCCGCGGCAAGCAATCGGCGGCAATGCTGGTGGTTAGGGCAAAGGCCGGGTACGGCGGTTATACCGACCATGCCATCGATATCCGTGTTGATGATCATCCCGAGCCGTTCAAGGAACTGGGGCGGCTGTTGACCCTGGCGCAGACGAATTATGCCTGGAATGATGCCTGGACCCTTTTCACCGAGGAGAAATATACCGAGGCGCTGGAGCCGATGGAGCGGGCGGCCCGGCTGGCGCCGAATTATGCCGAGGTTCTTTACGACCTGGCCTGCATCCGGCTGGCGGCCGGCAAAATAGATGGCGCCGTCGAGGCGATCACCAAGGCGCTGGCGCTTAATCCGAAACTTAAAAAGCAGGCGGCCGTAGATAATGATCTGGCGGGATTGAAGGGCAACCCCGTTTTCGAGGCACTTCTAAAATAGCAGGAGCAATCTGATGATCGGATGTACTTTTTTTATTGCTGATGTTTTTGCCGAGGATAAATTTGCCGGCAATCAGCTGGCGGTTTTCATAGACGGATCATTTCTGGCCGACGGCGAAATGCAAGGCATCGCACGCGAGATGAATTATTCGGAAACGACTTTTATTTTGTCTGATCAGGAGCGCGACGGTGGTTATGATGTCCGGATTTTTACTCCGGCCGCGGAGATGCCGTTTGCCGGACATCCCACGCTGGGTACTGCTTATATCATTCAGCAGGAGATTATCCGCAAAAAGGTCGAAAAGGTGAATTTGAATTTGAAGGTCGGACAGATTCCGGTCACCTTCAGCTATATCAATGACAAACCCGACATTCTCTGGATGAAGCAGAATACGCCGGAATTCGGAGAGGTCTGGGACCGGAACGAAATTGCCCCGCTGCTCGGGCTCGATGTTGAGGATATTGACGATAGATTTCCGATAGAAGAAGTCTCTACCGGTGTTTATACCAGTATCGTGCCGCTCAGAACCATCGATGCAGTCAGAAGAGCCAGGATTTCGGTCGGGGATTTTCTTCATTTTGTCCATGATAAAAGGTCCAAAACGGTTTTAATTTTTTGCCCGGAGACCTTTCACGAAGAGAATGATTTGCATGCCCGGTTCTTTGCCGACTATCTGGGAATTACCGAGGATCCTGCGACCGGATCGGCCAATGGGTGTCTGGCGGGGTATCTGGTCAAACATAAATATTTCGGAAAAAGCGATATTGATATAATGGTGGAACAGGGTTATGAAATCAAAAGGCCGTCGCTGCTCATGCTGAGAGCGGGTCTCAATGGCAGGCTGATTGACGTGCATGTCGGCGGCAGGGTGCAGTTGATGGCGAAGGGAGAGCTGTATCTATGAAAAATCAGCCGACCCTGACAACCGACAGGTTGATATTGAGACCTTTTTCTTTTGATGATGCACCGGCTGTCACGGAACTTGTCGGCGCTTATGAGATAGCATATAACACCTTGATGATACCGCACCCATATGAAGAAGGCATGTCCGAGGAGTGGATAAGTACGCACCAGCCGGATTTCGAGGCCGGCAAAGGTGTGACTTTCGCCATAGTGCAAAAAGACGGCCTGGCCCTGGCCGGCGCCATCAGCTTACACATTAATAAACTCAGTGAACGCGCGGAGATGGGTTATTGGATCGGCGTGCCGTACTGGAATAAAGGTATTTGCACCGAGGCGGCCGGGGCAGTTCTGGAATATGGTTTCAGCAAACTGCAATTGAATCAGATTTTCGCAACACATTTTGTTCGTAATTCGGCTTCGGGAAAAGTGATGCAGAAAATCGGGATGAAATACATCGCCTGCCTGCCGCAATGGGTCAAGAAGTGGGATGAGTATCTCGATCTGGAACTGTATGCTATTTTGAAAGATGAATTCAAAAAATAGCCTTAGCACTATTCAGGATGATTAATCTCGAATGGATATAAAAAAGAAACTGCTTCCTTTCGTCAATTCGACCATGATTCCCCTTGTGGACAAAATACCCCTATTGCGGAGCCTGTTTTCATACGTTGGGAAAAATGTCTGTGCCGACAGTTATCGCGACCTGCGCCGGAAATTCATCAAAAACGGCGAAGGCTCAAAATGGGACGTCAAGCTTCGAACCGAAATAATTCTGCGTTTTGAGGTGGTCGATGCCATGGTACCATCACAGACGACGCCTGCCGACGGTCTGATGCTGGCCGAGGCGCTGTTGTCGGTTGGGGCCGAGGGCGCGGTGGTCGAATGCGGCTGTTTCAGCGGTGCGAGCACGGCCAAGTTGTCTATTATAAGCAAGATCACCGGACGGAAGCTGCATGTGTTCGACAGTTTCGAGGGACTTCCGGAAAGCGCCACCGGTGATGCAAGCGATTTCAGCATACAGAAAGCCGGCGAAGGAACCGACTGGCGGCCGGGAAGCTTTGCCGCTGGACTGGAACGGGTGAGGGACAATGTTGAGAAATATGGTGAAATCTCGGTTTGCAGTTTCTATAAAGGATGGTTCAAAGATACTTTGATTTCCGAAAATCTGCCTGATAAAATCGCCATGGCCTTTACCGATGTCGATTTGCCGGAATCGGCGAAAGAATGCCTGGCGGCCATCTGGCTCACACTGGCTGAACGAGGTATTTATTTTACGCATGATGCCGCTTTTATTAAGGTGCTTTTGACGGTAATGGATGAGAAGCTCTGGCGGGATAAACTGGGTGAATTTCCGCCGATTTTATTCGGCGCCGGGTCGGGTTTGGCTCATTCGGCGCGGCATCTGGGCTTCGCGGTAAAAGGAAAAGGTCTTCCGGCTGAGTACTATAAAAGCCTGACAATAGAAAAATGAACATGACCTGGTATGAAGTCATATATTTCATTCTGGCACTGATTGTCATGCTGTTCGGTTTGATCGGGGCGGTTCTTCCCATTATCCCCGGCGTCCCGATAATTTTTGCGGCCTTGGTGATATATGCAGTGCTGACCGGTTTTGCCACGATCAGCGGGCAGACGATTGTTATTTTTGCCGTTTTGACGGCGGCCTCGATACTGCTGGACTGGCTGGCCGGTTCGCTGGGTGTCAGGAAAATGGGCGGCTCCACAGCCGGGATGATCGGAGCCGTGCTGGGCACGATTGTCGGGTTGTTGATCCCCGGGGCCGGATTGCTCATTTTTATTTTGAGTGCCTTTGTCGGGGCGGTCGTTTTTGAAATGATGGCCGGCAAAAAAAGCCGGACGGCATTGAAGGCGGGGCTGGGCAGTTTTATCGGATTTCTGGCCGGGACCGTCATTAAACTGGCCATCGCGGTGATTATGATTGTTTATTTCGTCTGGAGCATTCTATTTTGAAAGTTTGGTATCGCAATTTTATAATTTTTCAAAAACCTCTTGTTTATTTATCAATTTATAATTAAAGTAAAAAAACGACCCGACTTCATGCTGGTTTAAGGCATTATTCCCTTAACCTTGTTCTCCATATCAAGTTTAGCGGATGTTGCTGATATAATCAGAAGAGTTAAAGGTGAGATTTGTTATTTTAAATACATTTTGGAGGTTTTAATGAGCCAGGTAAAAGAAGGCAGTAAGGTTAAGGTACATTATGTTGGCAAGCTCGAGGACGGAACCGTTTTCGACAGTTCCGAAAATCGTCCGCCGCTTGAATTTGAGATCGGCAAGGGAAACGTTATAACGGGGTTCGAGACCGGGGTAATCGGTATGGAACTGAATGGCAAAAAGACCGTGACAATCGTGCCGGATGACGCCTATGGCCATCACCGCGAGGAGCTTATGGTGGAAGTATCCAAAGGCGATTTTCCCCCGGATATCGATCCCAATGTCGGACAGCAATTGCAGATAAAGAGACCCGATGGTCATGTTATCGATGTTACTATCACCGGTGTGGAAGGCGACAAAGTGACTCTCGATGCCAACCACCCTCTGGCCGGGAAAACGCTTATTTTCGAGATCGAACTGGTTGAAATAGCCTGATTATTGCCCTCCTTTATTTGGGAATTTGAGTAAATTCTATTATGAAGGGGGGTATTTCTTTGCCCGGAATTATTATTTTCGATTATTAGAAACATTATTAGACAATCATCGTAGATTCGGCTGTATGTTTAGCAAAAACGTGTACAATTACAACGACCTTTTCATGAAACCGGAGAAATGAAATGAAAATCAGCAGGATAATGCTGGCGGTGGCGGTTATTGCCGGCACAACAGGTCTCGGCGCAATTGCCGGGGCCGATCTTAGTGATCCCTATCAAATCGTTAATAAAAATCTTGAAGCAATCGGCGGACTTGATAAATTAAAGGCCGAGAAAACCAGTTATTTCGAAGCGGCAGTTTCAATGGCCGGTTTGGAAGGAACCATCAAGCAATGGGGCATGGAGCCGATTCTCACGCGCCAGGAATTCGATTTAAAAGTCTTTAAACAGATTTCCGGGGACAACGGTGATTTCAGCTGGGTGGTGGACGGCAACGGCAAGCTTCTGGTTATTAAAGACGAGGAAAGCCTGAAACGTAGAGAAATATCGAAGCTGAAAGCGGCCTTTGATTTCCTTGACCGGGATTCCAAAAATTTCAAATTGATTTTCGAGGGAGTCGAGCAGGTAAATGATATTGAGTGTTATGTTATCAAGACAAGCAACAGTATTAATGATGATCTATCCTTTGATTACTATAGCACGGCCGATTTCATGCTGGTTAAATCGGTTGAAAAACATCCGGACGAGGAGACCAGCATTCTTCACTCGGATTACAGGGAAGTAAACGGCATTAAAAGGGATTTTGCGCAGGAAATCGAGATTCTTCCCGTCGGGCAGCAAATATCAATGAGAGTCGAGAAATATGAAACCAATCTGGATATAGACCGGAGCCTGTTTGAGCCGCCGGCCGAAGATGTCCGGGATTTTGAATTTACCAATGATGAGAATGCCGAAAATGTTCCGTTTCAATATATCGGTGAACATATTTATCTAATGGTAAATATTAATGGCCGGGAAAGACTGTGGGTGCTGGATACCGGGGCCAGTATGACGGTCCTGACGACCAAATATGCCGAAGAATTGGGGCTCGAAATAAAGGGCAATATGAAAGGATCCGGTGCCGGGAACACGGTGGAAGTTGCTTTTGCGACCCTGCCGCCGTTCAGCCTGATGGGTATAAAATTCAGTTCCCAGCAGGTGGCAGTTATCGATATCTCTCAATTCTTCGACAAATACGGTCTGGATGTGGCCGGTATTCTCGGATATGATTTCCTGTCGAGGTTTGTGACTAAAGTGGATTATGCCAATCAAACCCTGTCATTCTATGATCCCGAGAAATTCGCTTACAATGGAAACGGCACCATCCTGAACGCACCGTTAAGAGAGAACATGTTCAGTGTCCAGGTTACTATTGACGGTAAGTACACCGGCCAATGCACCATGGATCTGGGGGCCGGTTCGACCAATTTCCACTATCCTTATGCGCTGGATAACGGATTTCTCAACCGTCCCGGCATTGACAGGCTTGGTATGGGAGCCGGCGGGGAGTTCCAGGAAAAGGAGCTTCGTTTTGAGAGCATCGAATTCGGAGGCTATACTCTTGAAAAGCCGCTAATCGACATCGCCGCCACCGAAACCGCGGGAGCCTTTGGTTCAAAGGAACTGATGGGCAATCTTGGCAATCCCCTGTTCCGCCATTTTGTGCTGTATCTTGATTATAAAAATCAGCAGGTCATGGTCGAAAAGGGGCAGGATTTCGATCGGAAGTTTGCCGAGGATAAAGCCGGTTTCCAAATCTGGCTGAATGACAAGGGTCAGTACGAAGTGCGGAATGTTCCGGCCGGGACTCCGGCGTTTAAAGCCGGATTTATGAAGGGCGACATAATCAAGTCGATCAATAACATCGAGATGCGGTTTTTAGGCGGATATTTTACCGTGGTCGATCTTTTCAAGGTTGAAAGCGGCACTCAGTATGACTTCCTTGTTGAGCGAGACGGCGTGGAAAAGAAACCTAAATTGACCTTGAAAGAATATTTGTAATATAAATTTACACAGACCGGCAAAAAATTAATTGCGATATTTCAAGAGTTCTCTTATCTGATAGTCAGGCTTGCCGCCCGGGGCAGGCAAAAGACAGAAGGAGGGAAGCGAAATGAAATACTCGCATATAAGAATACCAGTTTACATTGCCGGCCTTTTATTATCGGCAATAGCCATGTCGCTCATTTCCGCCTGCTCATCCGATTCGGGCGACATGCAGAATCAGAATTTCGGCCTGATCCCGTTAAAGAAGGATTGCTTCGGAAAAGTCGTCAAATTTTCCACGCCCGAGAGTTTTATTTTTGATGAAACATCGAATTGCTATTTCATTTCGAATATTAATGGTGACCCCTTCGGCAAAGACGACAACGGCTATATTATCAAATTGGACAGCAATTTCAGGTTAATCGATAACTATTTTATTGACGGCCGGTCGGAACAGGTTCAATTAAATGCTCCGAAGGGGATGGCCGTTTTCGATTCAATTTTGTATGTGGCCGATATCGGTAATGTGCGGGCCTTCGAAGTCTCATCCGGCCGGCAATTGTCCGGGATCGATTTCTCACCGTTTAGGCCGAAATTCCTTAATGATATGGCAGTGGATGCAATTGGCCGCCTGTATGTATCCGATATGCTCACTGACAGGATTTTCATGGTAGATACAACGGGTGAAATAACGGAAATTGCCGTCCTCGAATCGCCCAATGGCCTGCTTTGGGACAAGGGTGGTTTCCTTTATGCCGCCTGCTGGAGCCCGCCACGTATCGCGAAAATTGCATTTAGTGAGACAGTGCGGGATATTTTGACTGATGAAAATTTCGGGCAGTTGGACGGGATAGATGTGGACCGGCGCGGCTCCCTGTACTTCTCCGATCACCGAAAGGGTGCCATTTATAAATTCGACCCGGTCAACGCCCGCCTTGATACTGTACTTACCAATATGGGATTGCCGGCAGATATTTCAATAGACCGCAAAAACAACCTATTGCTGATACCTGATTTTCGGGGCAGTTGCTGCGTTTATAAGTTGAATTGACATTTTTTCCTGGTCATAATCGCAAATCGTATGACGCCAATGCGATAAGGGCGAAAACAGGCCTGATACCGGTTTCCGCCGCTTTGCCGGTGGCATTTTATACTTGACTTCCGAATTTGTATAGTATTACTTATAAGCAATACGGATTTGGTTTGAGATAGCAGTTAATCTGACAGCCCTGATTTGGTCATGCTATCTTTTTTCTGTCCCGGAATTTGCAGCGCTAAAATAACTTTAAAACTTCGAGGTAATTACCGACCCTTAACCAATTACCAATATTGTACAGGTACCGGAAAAATTGTTTGTCAATATGAGAGTGTCATTAGAAGTAAAATGGCACATGCATTTTATCTACCGCTCAACCCTTTGACCACATCTGAGGAGGTGAGACAATGCTATTCTTGGTCGATCCGGACAAGCCCACACTGAATGTGTGCACGTTTGACTGCAAGAAGTTCTGCAAGGGAGTATTTTATCCGCTTTATGGCATCGAGATCTAATCCCCGCTGCAAAACTTTATCAGCATGGAAAGGGATTTTTCCCTTTCCATGCTTTTATCCGGGGAACCTGGAGTATCATTGAAGAAAATGGCTACTTTATCACGATATAATCATATCCAACCCTGGAGGGATCAATATTTTATCGTCTATAATGCGTTCACCGGCGCCGTGGCGCTGTTGGATCATGGAAATCATAAAATCTATAATGATATAATTGAAAAAATAAAAATCCGGTCCGATCCTGAATTCACACCGAAAGAACAGGAACTTTTCAAGCAGATGGAATATGCCGGGATGGTTCATCCTGATCACTATAGTCAGCAGGAGGAATTAAAATTCCTTCATCATTTTGCCCGCTATGGTGGCACCGCTCTCGGTCTGGTGGTTGCACCGACGATGGCCTGCAATATGGCTTGCGAGTATTGTTTCGAAGGCAATAAGAAGGGGCGGATGTCGGACGACACCATTAGGGAAATTGAGGCTTTTGTAAAAAAGGGCGCCGACAGCATCGGCCGTTTCGATGTCACTTGGTACGGCGGCGAGCCGCTGCTGGCCATGGATATTATAGAGCGGCTGTCCCGCAAATTTCTTGATCTCGGCAAAGAACATCGTTTTGCGTATAATGCCGATATCATCACCAACGGCTACCTGTTAAGGCCCGAAATTGTCGATCAGCTGGTGGAGTGGCATGTCGGCGTGGCCCAGGTTACGCTGGACGGCCCGGCCAGACATCATAACTACAAGCGCCGCCTGAAGAACGGCGGTCCCAGTTTCGAAACCATCATTGAAAATTTGAAATATGCCGTAGGTAAGCTTAATATAAGTATTCGAATAAATGTCGATGAGAAATTCAATATCGAACTTTTGGGCGAGTTGCTTGATCAACTGATCGAAGCCGGCTTGAGAGATAAGGCACTGTTATATTTTGAATTCCTGGAACCTATTAATTCGGTTTGCGCCAATATCGCCGAGACCTGCCATACCACCCGGGATTTTTCCCATGTCGAGGTGGATTATTACCGTCTTCTGCTGGAGAAGAATTTCAAGATTGACAAGCTGCCGTCGCCGATGATGATGTACTGCCTGACGCAATGTCTGTCCGGATTTGCGCTGGATCCTGATGGCGACGTTTACCGCTGCCTGAATACGGTCGGCGATAAAGCCAAATCCATAGGTAATATCAGAGAGAAAATTAATTACATGCACCCCAACTTTTTGAGTTTTTTCAGATTCAATCCCTTTGAAGATTCGGAATGTCGGGAGTGCAATATTTTGCCGCTCTGTCTGGGTGGATGCCCCATGAAGCGAGCCGAGCGGGGACTCACGAAAGATGAACTATGTGACAGCTGGAAATATAATCTGCCTGAGATGCTGGAAGTGATAGCGCTTTCCAAATACCGGCAGTTGAAACCGGAGATGAAGGAGCAGTTATGAGTGGCTATACGTTTTATCCCGCTACCGTCGTCTGGGAGATCACCTTTGCATGCAACATGCGCTGTTTGCACTGCGGCACCGCGGCAGGAAAGAAAAGACCGGATGAACTCACGACCGATGAGGCGCTGGCTCTTATCGACGAAATGGCCGATCTGGGCACGAATGCCATTATTCTCTCCGGGGGCGAACCGCTGATGAGAAAAGACTGGAGAGAACTGGCCGCACGAATTGTCGCCGGAAATATGAAAGCGGGCCTGATTACCAACGGTTATCTGGTCACAAAGGAAATCGTCGATGATTTTGAGCGGCTGGGCTTCAGTACGATCGGGGTCAGTTTTGACGGGACCGAAAAAACGCATAATTATATCAGGCAGCGCGATGACAGCTGGTCGAAGGCATTGAACGCCATGAAGTTGATGAGCGAAAACGGCAAGGTCCGTTGTGAAGCGGTAACGCAGGTCTCCAATATCAATTTCGAGGAACTCGACCAGATCAGGGACCAGTTGATCGAGGTCGGCTGCCCGTTGTGGCGCGTTCAGATGACCACCAGCACCGGCCGCATGTGCGAGCAGAGCGATCTGGTTCTCTCTCTTGATAATTATCCCAAACTTATCGAAAAATGTCTCGAATATACCAAAGAGACACGCCTGAGTTTTGATCTCGGCGAAAATATCGGCTATTACGGCTGCCAGGGGCAGGAACTTTGGAAGGACCGGCGGTATCTGGGGTGTTTTGCCGGAACGCGGGTGCTTGGAATAGAATCAAACGGAGATATTAAGGGGTGTCTCTCGATGCCGGAGAATTTCGTGGAAGGCAATATTCGGAACTCCTCACTGACCGAGATCTGGAATAATCCCGACGGTTTCGCCTATAATCGCAAATTCAACCGTGACATGGCCGAGGGAGAGTGTCATGACTGCAAATATCTGCCGCTCTGTCGCGGCGGCTGTACGGTGACATCATTTTCCGCGACCGGCTGCCGGGCCAATAATCCGTACTGTATTTATCAGATAGAAAAGCGGCAGGGCATCAAATGCGAGGATACGCCGCAGGTCAGGGAAATGCTGGAGCCTTTCCGGGAAGCCATGACCGATATCTTTGAAAAGGATTGATGGGAGACCGTGCCGCCTGCGGGATACAGCAAAGGTATGACTGAAATGAGATAAGTGCGGCTAAATCTCTGGCGGACAGCCATATTTTGATATGAGGACAGGACTTCAGCTTGTCCTTTTTTTAATATGTCGAAGATACCGGCAATTTATACTTGACAGTCCTGAGCGTATAATTTACCTTACATGCACCAAGGCGCGGATTTTTGGATAGCATTCGGCTTTGCAACCTGAGAATTTTACCGCTATCTTTTTTTGCCTTGAGTAATTGCAACACTGAAAAATAATTAACCTCAAATTGGGGTGATGCACTTCGATCAACCACTGTTTGATTACCTTACATTGTAGAGCAGTACAGCAACATTATAGGGTGTCATTTATAAAATTTATGACACCGGCATTTCTTCAACCACCGAACCATTTAATTAATTGGAGGAGGTGAGACTATGCTGTTTTTAGTCGACCCCAACAAACCTAAAAAGGAAGTCTGCATCCCGCTGATTTTCTGCACCACCAAGTGCTATGACGTGGCCTATCCGTTGTACGGCCTGCCACCGGATTAATTGTGATATGAATCAAAAAGGCATGGAAGGGCGGTATCCCTTCCCTGCCGATGTAAAACGAGATGACCTGATGTACAAACTTTCGATATATAACCATTTACAACCCTGGAACGACGGCAATTATATCGCCTACAACGCCTTTTCCGGAGCGGTGGCCATGATCACGCCCGAAAATTATAAGGCACTGAAAAGAATCGGCGGTAAGCTGACCTCTTCGGAAACTCCGGATTTAGGCGCTGAAGAACAGGAGTTTTTCAATCAGCTGGTATATGCCGGCTTTGTCCACCGTACCGATACCGATCAAACCGAAGAGATTGCTTTTAATCATTACCGCGCCCGTTATGATGCCGCCAATCCGGGATATATTATTGCACCTACGATGGCATGCAATATGGCCTGCGCCTATTGTTTCGAGGGCGACAAAAAGGGTAAAATGTCCGATGATACAGTCGGCGCGTTGCTCGACCGAATCGAGAAAAATCTTGTCGGCACCAAAAGCATCGCTGTTTGCTGGTACGGCGGTGAACCGCTTCTGGCCATGGATATTATCTCAAAAATCACGGACTCGATTTTCCGAATGAAGGAGAAAGCGGGATTCAGATATTTTGGCAGTATCATAACCAATGGGTATCTCCTGACTCCGGAGAATATCGACCGCCTTCTTGAATTGAAGGTGCCGACGGCCCAGGTTACAATCGACGGCCCGGCCCGTTTGCATAACCGGAAACGGCCCCTTAAAAACGGTAAGCCAAGCTTCGAACGGATAATCGAAAATATAAAGTACGCTTCTGATAAAATGAATGTCAGCATCAGGGTGAATATCGATAAAGACTTCAATATAGATATGCTCGACGAAATGCTCACGGAATTGGCCGCGGCAGGTCTGGGCGAGAAGGCCCGGATATATTTCGGATTTCTTGAACCGGCCACGGCGGTCTGCGCCAATATTTCGGAAAACTGCCACAGTCCCGAGGATTTTTCCAAAGCTGAAATAGAATATTTCCGCCTCATGCTTGAAAGAGGCTTTTCCATAGATAAACTGCCCCGCCCGATAACGAATTTCTGTCTCGCCCAGACAATTAACGGCATTGTTCTGGACCACGAGGGTGTTCTATACAAATGCCTGAACCATATCGGCGACAAATCTCGTTCCCTGGGAAATATCCGCGACAGCGATGATTACAACCACCCCAATTTCACCCGGCTATTCAGATTTGACCCTTTTCATAATGACAAATGCAGCAAATGCAATATTCTGCCCATCTGTCTTGGCGGGTGTCCGTCGCGACGTGCCGACCGCGAAGTCGGGGCGGAGATGATGTGTGAAGCATGGAAACACAACCTGCCGGAAATGCTGGAAATCATCGCCCTGTCCAGATACCGGCGGCTTAAACCGGAGATAAAGGAGAAGATATGAGCGATTTTGATTTTTACCCCCATGCGGTTGTCTGGGAAATAACCTTTGCCTGCAATATGCGCTGTATCCACTGCGGCACTTCGGCCGGCAAGAAGCGCCCTGACGAGCTCAGCACCCAGGAGGCTCTGAATCTTATTGATGAACTGGCCGATCTCCGGGCATACATGATAGTTCTCTCCGGGGGCGAGCCGTTGCTTCGTGACGACTGGCGACAGCTGGCCGAGCGGATCGGCCGGAGGGGCATCAAACCGTGTCTCATAACCAACGGTTATGCGATCACGAAGGGTGTCGTCGATGATTTTGAGCGGCTTGGCATGAGCAAAATCGGTGTTAGTTTCGATGGAACCGAAAAAACCCACAACTATATCCGGCAGCGTGATGATAGTTTCCGCAGGGCCTATAGCGCCATGGAAATGATGAGCAAAAACGGCAATGTCAAATACGCAGCCGTCACGCAGATATCGAATATCAATCTTGGCGAACTGGATGAGATCAGGCAACACCTCCTCGATGTCGGCTGCCGGCAGTGGCGGATTCAGATGACAACCTGCACGGGGCGGATGGCGGAAAACAGCAACCTGGTTCTGAGCCTGGAAAATTATCCGAAGCTGATCGATAAGTGCATAGAATTCAAAAAAGATGGCAGGATGGATATCGATATCGGGGAGAATATCGGCTTTTACGGCCACAAGGGATACAAGCTGTGGAACGAGCGGCCGTACTACGGCTGTTACGCCGGGATGCGTGTTCTCGGAGTCGAGTCGAACGGCGACATCAAGGGTTGTTTGTCGATGCCGGAAACTTTTGTCGAGGGCAATATTCGCGATAGATCGCTTTCCGAAATCTGGAATGATCCCGACAGTTTCGCTTATAACCGCAAATTCACGCGCGAAAGCGCCGATGGTGATTGCCATGACTGCAAATATCTCCCGCTTTGCCGGGGGGGATGCACGGTAACTTCGTACTCCGCCACCGGGTGCCGGGCCAATAACCCTTACTGCATCTATCAGATGGAGCGGCGCGAGGGTGTTCCTGAGCGCGAGGATACCGAGGAAGTGACAGCGCGGCTGGAACTTTTCCGGGAAGCGATGGCTGATGTGTATGAAAAGACCTAGGCCGATCCATCGGCATTCATGCTTACGGATTCAAGTGTCGGTTCTTATTCACGGCAACAGTATTATGTACGAACGTAATGACTATTAAAGAATACAATGTCCATTGTCCGATCTTAAATCGAAATTTTGATTGATTTTTTGAAATTATTTCATCAGGTTATATCACCCCGGCGGCTACTGCATCTTTGCCTGACAGCAGGGCCATTCATACAAGATATACAATCAAAATCTTGCGGCGTTAAGAATGCCGGGATTCAGGATTGTATTTCTGCCATGGAAGGAGGTGAAACTGGATGCACAAGAAGTCTTTTACAGTGCTGGTATGTGTCTTTGTCCTGGCCTTTCTGGTCGGCGCGCTGGTTTCGACGGCGCAGGCCAAACCGAATTGTATCGCCACATGTCTCAACGGCACCTGGTATATCTGCTGCCCGATTCCGGGCGGCTGGAATTGCTACTGGGGCGATGCCTGCAACTGGCCGGGCTGGATACCATAATTTAATCGACCGCCGGATTCGCCTGATCGGAAATTCAGGGATGCAATTCGGTGTTTGAAGCGAAAACACGGCTACCATTCATGCGGGAACCGCGAAATAAGGCGGTTCCCGCTCTTAATAATATCCTTCCATTATATTTGGTAACAATGCGTGATTTTATTCGTATATTAGCCCTTGATTGACACTGGCTTTTTTCCAGCAGGAGGATACAATGACGGATGATAATAACTGCAAGCATCATGGAACGGCCGATTCGGTCGGGGGTGACTTTCCCAATGAAACGATGAGACTGCTGATCGAGCGCGGCAGCTGCCGGTCGTTTCTTGACAAGAAAATACCGCCGGAGATGATGGATCTGGTCCTGAAGGCGGGCATTCATGCCGCAACCGGGGGTAATCTCCAACCCTTCTCCATTATAAAGATCGAGAACAAAGAGGTAAGCGAAAAGCTGGGCGAAATGTGTCATCAGAAATTTATCGGCGAGGCGCCGGTAAATCTGATATTTTGCATTGACTGGCACCGTCTGGAACGCTGGGCGAAACTGGAAACGGCGCCCTTTTCCGGCAAAAGCGCTTTCCGCCATTTCTGGATCTCTTTTCAGGATGTCATTATCGCCGCCCAGAATATCTGCACCGCCGCCGATGCCATGGATCTGGGGTCAGTATATATCGGTACCATAATGGATTTCCCTCGTGACATCCGCCGCATGTTTGAGCTTCCCGACGGTGTCTTTCCCGTGGTTCTGCTCTGTCTTGGCTATCCCAAAGTCAGGCCGGCGCCCAGAAAGAAACTTGGCATCGACGTGATCGTGCATAATGAAAAATATCATGATCCCGCCGATAAGGAACTGCTCGAGGCTTTCGAGCGCAAATACCCCGACCGCAAATTCGAGACCAACGATGAGCGGATGGAATATATAGAACAGGTCTGCCGGGCGGTGCATGGCGATGATTTTGCACGGAAATGTCTGGCCTCGATAAAGGAACGAGGTTATATAAATATGGCCCAGTATTATTTCGGGCTGCATTACACCGCCGATGTGATGCCCCAGGGTAATGAGGATTTTGTAAAAATGATCGAAGAGGCGGGATTCGGCTGGTTTAAGAAATTCCGGCCCCCGGTCGTATAAAATAGATGTCATTCGGGGATATTGAAATGGATAGAAAAAAAATTATTGAAGCCAATCGAGAGGCCTGGAATGAGGCGATTCAAAAGCATCAGCAGGCACGGGGAGATGAACTGAAGAACGGTTTTGCCAGGAAGGGCTTCTCGATTCTGGACGAGACGATAACGGAAAAGATGAAGCAGCTGCGAATCGAGGGAATGGATGCGGCGCAGTTATGCTGCAACAACGGACGGGAACTGCTTTCGATGATCAATCTGGGTGCAAAATCAGGTGTGGGATTTGATCTTTCCGACGATGCCATCAAGGAGGCCGATGAACTGGCTGCGATTGCCGGAGCAAATTGTAAATTTGTAAGGACCGATGTTCTGGAAATAGGGCCCGAATATAATAATTCCTTTGATTTAATATATATTTCGATCGGTGCGCTGACCTGGCTGCCGGATCTCGGCGGTTTCTTCAAGATTGTATCAAGGCTAATGAGAAAGAACGGCACCCTGCTTATTTACGAGCAGCATCCATTCGCTTTTATGCTGGCTGCAGCGGATGAGCCGGAGTATGATCAAAAGCATCCGCTGAACGTCGCCTATTCCTATTATCGAACCGAGCCTTGGGCCAACGATACCGGTATCGATTATGTAGGGATGACGACATATAAAGCAAAGGAAGCCTTCAGTTTTACTCAGAAGCTTTCGGATATATTCAATGCCATTATTGCTGCCGGCATTAATATAACGGAATTCATTGAATATGATCACGATATCTCTAAAATGTGGGAGCATATCGAAAAAGAGAAAAAGATACCGCTGTGTTGTATCCTGGTGGGAAGAAAAAAAGATTGAGAAGGTTGGATTCATATATTATAAATTATCCTTTGTTTATGACATTTCTGATGATACTGTTCATTTGACCCGGTTTACAGAATAATCATATGTCGTTCAAACCGGATTCAGACTGATTGCAATGAAAGATGAAGAGAAGTTTTAGAATGTGGCATTTGACAGGCACAATTGCGGCGATTGCAGCCGGAGGTTATATCGTTTTCGCAATCATGCTATATATAATGCAATCCCGATTTATATATATTCCTACCGCCAAAATCGAAGCCGATCCCGGCAATATCGGCCTGGAATTTGAAAATGTCGATTTTGTAGCATCCGACAGCGTCACGCTAAACGGCTGGTTTATCCCGGCCGAAAATGAACGGGCGGTTCTTCTGTTCTGCCATGGCAATGCCGGCAACATTTCGCATCGGCTGGAATCAATTCAATTGTTTAATCGACTCGGATTGAGCGTCTTTATTTTTGACTATCGCGGTTATGGCCGCAGCGGAGGCAAGCCGACCGAAGAGGGAACGCACCTTGATGCTACGGCCGCCTGGCAGTGGCTGGTACGCGAAAAACAATACGCCCCGGATAAAATCGTAATATTCGGACGATCATTTGGAGGGGCGGCGGCGGCCCGGCTGGCTTCCGAAACCAATCCCCGGGCGCTCATAGTAGAATCGGCCTTCACTTCGATCGAGGATATGGCCTCGAAATTATATCCCTATATGCCGGTGAGACTGCTCGGGCGTTTTCATTATGGAACGATCGATTATATCCGCAGGGTAAAATGCCCCGTATTGATCATTCATTCGACTGATGATGAATTGGTTCCTTACAGCCACGGCCGACGTTTATATGAGGCTGCCGGACAGCCCAAGGAGTTTCTCGAAATATCGGGAGGTCATAATCGGGCGATTATTGATATTCCCGGTAAATACACCCAGGGACTCGATTCCTTTCTGATCCGATATATCAACAATTGATAATCTTGCACAATTCTGCTGATTGAACGGACTTTGGATATTCGTCAATCCGGGAAATGAAGGCCAACCCAACTCCATTCAATTTCAAGGATACGGATAAAGACTGTGACCAACCGTCTCCAGTTTATTTTAAGAAAGCTTTTCCGGTCCGGACCGACCATATGGCAGTAAGATAACTTTTGCTTATGCAGACCTCGACAGAATCCCTCATATCAGAAATTTACCCGGCATCAAACTCAATATTTCCGTTCATCACGCCTGGGTCGCGGGCCGTTTCTCGGTGGGCGGGCCTCATCGATACGCATCGTCCGCCCGTTAAAATCGAACCCATTAAGAGCTTCCATGGCTTTTTCGGCCTCCTCGGCCTTTGACATTTCGACGAATCCAAAGCCTCGGCCTTCGATAATATTGACATGTTTCACCTCACCATAATTTGAAAACAGTTCAGTCAATTGTTCGACCGTTGTCGAATATCGAAGGTTTCCCACATAGAGCTTGCTACCCTGCATCTCTGGACTCCTTAAAATAACTTAGAAATAAATAACGTCGGACAATAATGAATCCTTTTTGGGATAGAAGATACCGGAAAATGCCGAAGGCATCCGGGATCTTTTCATTATTGACGAACTTCAATTGTTATTTAATACTAACCAAAGGGGCCGAATCTGTCAAGCGGAAAGCGGAAGATATTGTACCCGAATGGAATCAATGGATTCTCAACAAAAAAACCATAACCGGATCATTTGATTTTTGGCTTGACATCGATGTGGCATATAATTAGATTCATTTGTTGAACTACCGGGGTGAGTCGGCTGCAATGGATTATGCCGGTTTGCAAGTAAGGATATGAAGAAATATAAAACTTCAAACAAAGAAACGGAGGCCTCACCGAGTTACCGAATAGCTATAACTGTGAGGTCTTTTTGATTTAATATGAAATCTTATATTTTCAAATTTTCTATTCTGGCGCTGCTGGCGGTTTTTGCGGCGACAGTTTCTTTGTCGGCCCAGGAAATGATTGATTCATCACAGGCCGCCGCTGATACTCTGATTCAGGTTCCGCCGGATGTAATGCCGGTTATTCCCAAAAATATTGTTGTTAAGGATCAGCCGAATGACGGCGGCGGTGCAATCCGTATCGATTGGGACATATCGGTTGATGATCATGAGGACGGTAAGGTTACCGCCTACCGCGTTATGCGGTCAGAAGTCGGAGCCGATTCATTTACGGTGGTGGGAGATGTCCCTGCCGGCAAGGTCGAATTTATTGACAATGCCGTCAAGGACGGGGTGGAATATTTTTATCGGGTGGCCGCTGTTAATGAGCTCAAACGTGGCGGCAGCGTCATCTGGTCGGTGCTTTCCGAATCCGATCCGGTCGGTCCGGTCAAGTCTTCGGCCCAATGGTTCAATATGGAGCGAATCAATGTTTTTGTCGGGACCATTTTTGTTTGTGTCGCGATATTTTTCTTTATACAGAAGGCAAAATCGGGACAGGAGTTATATATCAGGAAAATCGCCGGTCTGGAATCGGTTGATGAGGCTGTTGGCCGAGCCACCGAAATGGGCCGGAAGATTTTGTTCGTACCCGGCATCAATGATATGGATAATGTCCAGACTATTGCCGGTGTGGCCATTCTCGGCCGGGTGGCCCAATTGGCGGCTGAGTATGAGACCCAGATCGAAGTGCCGGTCAGTCGTTCGCTGGTTATGATTACGGCGAAGGAAATCGTCAAGGAATCTTACAGCAAGGCGGGTCGGCCGGATGCCTTCAATGAAGATCAGGTTCATTACATTACCGATGATCAATTTGGATATGCGGCCGCGATAGATGGAATTATTGTCCGCGATAAACCGGCCACGATTTTTTATATGGGCGCCTTTTTTGCCGAGTCGCTGATTATGGCCGAAACAGGTAACTCAATCGGCGCCATCCAGATAGCCGGAACAGGGCAGCCCTCGCAATTGCCCTTTTTCGTGGCCTCGTGTGACTATACTTTGATCGGCGAAGAGCTTTTTGCAGCGTCGGCTTATCTCAGCCGCGAACCCCGGCTTCTTGGTTCCATCAAAGGGCAGGATGCGGCCAAAGCCGCCATTTTGTTATCGATTATAATCGGTGTGATATTGGAGACGTTTAATTTATATCAATTCTCCAACTTTTTTAGAGTAATAGGCGAATAGGAATAAGAGGACTGGCATATGCGTCGTGAAATTCCGATGATAATAACTGCGGTGGTTGGATTCGTTTTCCTGATTCAATACTTTATTCCTCACTATCCTTTCAATCAGTTGAATAACTGGTTTTCAGACTGGTTCTCCATTATCGGCGCCTGTGCCATTTGGCTCGGGGCGCTCAATTTGCTGAAAATTTCCTTCGATAAGGTTTACCGTAAGAGTCGCGACTGGGGCTATTCGATCGTGATCGTTGTATCATTTGCCCTGATAGTGCTTATTGGATTTTCCGGAGGCGAGGGGTTTCGTGATTTTGGCACCAAATTCGACTGGCTTTACCAGTGGATATACACGCCGCTGTCGGCCACAATGTTTGCCTTGCTGGCCTTTTTTGTGGCGTCGGCCTCCTATCGGGCCTTTCGGGCCAGAAATCTCGAGGCTACTCTGCTCCTGGTTGCGGCCTTCTTTGTCATGATCGGCCGGGTTCCGGTCGGCGATGCAATTGCAGGAATTTTTCATCTTCCCGAAGTCATATATCCGTCAAAAGTAGCTTCCTGGATAATGAACTATATCAACGGGGCCGGCCAGCGGGCCATCATGATCGGTATTGCGCTGGGCATAGTTTCCACGTCGCTCAGGATCATTCTTGGGATCGAGCGGGCGCATCTTGGAGGTGAATAATGAAAAAGGATTTTCTGGTATATGCGGGCGTACTAATTCTGACATTGTTCTTCTACTTTGTCATTCCCAAACCGGTCGTATTTTCAACGGCAGTTTCATATATTATTATAGTTTTGATTGCGCTGTTCCTGCTTTTTATTCTGGTCAGGACCATTCAGGGTAAAGTTTACGAGCGTCGGGTCGTTTTCCTTTTTGTCGGTATCGCCGTGGTTCTGCCTTTCTTTATGAGCATCCAGCAGAAGATCGAGCTTTCGCCTGAGGTGAAAGCGCTGTATGACACCGTCATGGATCTGAAGCCGGGCTCGAAAGTGCTGGTGTCGCTGGACTATGATCCGCCGTCGGCGCCGGAGCTGCAACCGATGGCTGAATCATTTTTCGGACTTTGCTTTAAACGTGATCTTAAGGTAATAATAATGGGGCTTTGGCCCCAGGGACCGCAACAGGCGGAACTGGCCATCCAGAAAATCATGGAATCGCCGGATATCCAGGCGCTCAATCTTCAATATGGCCGGGATTATGTCAACCTCGGCTTCCAGACCGGAAATGAATTTGTCATTCAGCGCATGGGCGGCAGTTTCAAGAGTATGTTTCAGAGCGATTATTACGGAACGCCCTATGATTCGCTGGAACTTGTCAAGAATATATCCAATTTTTCGAATATAGATTTTTCGTTCAATTTGTCCGCCGGTTATCCGGGGACGATTGAATGGGTGCAAATTGGCGTTGACCGCTTTGGTGTTAAGCTTGGCGCGGGAAATACCGCGGTTCAGGCTCCTCAGGTATATCCATACATCAGATCGGGACAATTGGTTGGTCTTCTGGGTGGCTTGAACGGGGCCGCGGAATTTGAGAAGGTTACCGGGGTTCTCGGCAAAGGGACCAAGTTTATGGTTTCCCAGTCGTTTGCACATGTTATTGTTATCGCTTTTATCATTATTGGTAATGCGGCCTTTTTTCTAGGTGAGAAAAGAAGCAGGAAATAAAAATGAGGCGCTTGGTTTGATACAAACCGGAGTAAGATAATATGGAATTATTTGGGACCTGGCTGGCGGCCTTTTTTACACTGGGAATAATATCATTTCTTTATAAAGACAACCCGTGGTACAAACTCAGCGAAGCGGTCTTTGTCGGGATATCGGCCGGCTATTGGTTTGTTGTTTCATACTGGGATAATCTGTATGGAAAGTTGTATGTCGGTGTCTCCGTCAATCATGATTATATGCTGCTGGTCGGAGCCATTCTTGGTTTTATGATGATTTTAAGGCTGATCCCCAGTATTGGGTGGATTTCCCGCTGGCCGCTGGCCTTTATTGTCGGCGCCATTGCCGGTTTGTATCTGATGAATTATTTCTCCTCCAACGTGATGGCTCAGGTGCAGAGTTCGATTCTGCCCTTTTTCAGCACCCATTACGGAGCGTCGATTTTCTCGGCATCCTTTGGTACGATCGTGGCCAATCTGGTTGTCGTGGTCGGCACTTTTACAGGTCTGGTATATTTTTATTTTTCCAAGGAGCATGTGGGAGCCTTTGGCGGTGCCGCCAAGATTGGTATCTGGGTCATAATGATAACTTTCGGGGCATCATTTGGCTATACGGTTATGAGTCGTATGTCGCTATTGATTGGTCGGATGGATTTTATTTTTGGAGATTGGCTGGGAATGATCCAATAGTGAAAGATGATTTATTCAAAGTGATGAAATTACAGAAGATTTCGATTTTTATTTTTCTTTTTTTTGCCCTTCTATCATTGCCCGTTGCGGCACAGGAACCCGAACCTGCCGCCGAAGATACCTTATCTCACGAAGTTTTTTTACCGGCGCCGCCGACCAATGTTATTGCCAAAGATTTTAATTATGACCGCGGCGACAATACCGGAGTGTCCTGGACAATTTCCCCGGATGACGATGCTTCGGGCAGGATTCTGGGGTATGATATTTATCGGGCGGCAGACGGATCGGATGAGTTTACGCTGGTTGGCGCGGTTCTTCCCGGCGATAGTTCCTTCAAGGACAAGTCGGTCGAAAACGGTATTGCCTATGTCTATAAAATCGGCCTCAATTATAGCGGCGGTCAGATATTTTCCGCCGAGTCCGACCCGGTTGTTCCCAACACCGAATTCATTAACTTTAGATTGCTGAATCTTTTTATTATCGGTCTCCTGATAGCCGGTTCGGTCACATTTTTCATAGCCCATGCCAAGCGCGGCCGGAAGCTGTTTATCAGAAAGATCGCCGGTCTTGAAGCGATCGATGAGGCCATTGGCCGGGCCACCGAAATGGGCCGTCCCATTCTATTTATTCCCGGCATCAATGACATGGATGATGTTCAGACTATTGCCGGTATCACTATTCTCGGCCGTGTGGCCAAGGTGGTGGCCGATTATGATATAAAGATAAATATGCCGGTATCGCGCTCGATCGTGATGACAACCGCCCGCGAGACCATCAAGGAAGCTTATATGGGGGCGGGCCGCCCGGATGCCTATAATGATGACATGGTTCGTTATATTACCGATGAGCAATTCGGCTATGTAGCGGCGGTTGACGGTATTATGGTCAGAGAAAAGCCGGCGACATGTTTCTATCTCGGCGCCTTTTTTGCCGAATCGCTGATTCTTGCCGAAACCGGCAATTCGATCGGGGCCATCCAGATCGCCGGAACCGCCATGCCGGCGCAGCTGCCGTTTTTTGTGGCGGCCTGCGACTATACTTTGATCGGGGAGGAGCTTTTTGCGGCCTCGGCCTATCTATCCAACGAGCCGAAACAGCTTGGTTCTCTTAAGGGTCAGGATGTGGGCAAGTTCCTGGCGATGGTGGCGATATTGATCGGCGTCTTATCCGCGACCATTGCCAGTGCCTGGGGTGTAGAAATTTTCGTGGATTTGTATGAGTTTATGATTAAAATTTTCAATGTTCAAAGCTGATGATTGAAAGCCGGAGATTGGATTGAAAAAACAGATACCATTAGCCATTACTTTTGTTGTCGGAACCGTGCTGGTCCTGTCGGTTTTCTTTCCTCCGATCGAGACGCTCGGTGAGGATTTCTCGCTGTTTTTCGATATTATCGCCGTCTTTGCTTTCTTTCTCGGCGGCGGCAATTTGATACGTGTTCATGCGGATAAGATTTTCAAGAAAAGAACCGATTGGGGCTTTTCGATAGTTACGGTTGTCGCTTTCATTGTTATGCTGGCGGCAGGACTTGGCAAATTATTTAATCCCGGCGGTATTACCGCCGATGTGGCGGCTCCCGGGTCGATGTTCCAGATGATGTACGACTGGATTTTCAATCCGCTGGGCGCCACCATGTATGCCCTTCTGGCCTTCTATGTCGCGTCAGCGTCGTATCGCGCTTTCCGGGCCAAGAACAGCGATGCCACCATTCTTCTGGTGGCGGCATTTATCATTCTGCTGGGCCGAACGCCGCTTGGTGTCTATGCCACTTCCTGGATCCCGGAATCATTTTCCATCCTGCAAATCCCCAACCTGGCCATCTGGATTATGACTTCGCCCAACCTGGCCGGGCAGAGAGCCATTATGATCGGTATTGCACTGGGGGTCGTATCGATGTCGTTACGGCTGATACTCGGCGTCGAACGAACACATCTGGGGACGGACAATGAGTAATATAGGTTTGATCATATCATTGATTATCATAGCGATCGGATTGCTCTGGCTGTTCATTTTATCCCTGCGCGGCAAAGAAGTGGAGAGGCAGATAATTTTCCTGTTTATCGGCTTGTCGGTATCGGTGCCGCTTTTGTTCAATATTACTTTTTCCGAAAAAGCAACTCCGATTGTCATGGATGTTTTTAATAAGATCGAAAATCTGCCCGCGGGATCGAAGATACTGCTGTCGTACGATTACGGCCCTTCGATGGCTCCCGAAGTTGAACCGATGTCGAACGCCTTTTTGCGGCATGCTCTGGCCAAGGGGCACAGGGTTTATGTCATGTGTCTCTGGGCAACCGGGCAGTCGCTGGCGGGGACGGCCATTGATTCTGTCGTCAAAAAAGATTTTCCCGACAAGGTTTATGGTGTCGACTACATTAATATCGGCTTTAAGGCGGGCGGCACCGGGGTTCTGAATGTCATCATCACCGATTTCAGAAAAATGTATTTGACGGATGTGGACGGCAGGGATCTTGACTCATTGGCGATATTCAACGGCATTCGATCGCTCAAGGATATGGATCTTCTGATTTCTATCGGCGGCGGCTATCCCGGGGTCAAAGAATGGATCCTTTTCGCCGGGTCACAGGGTAATATACCGACGGCGGGAGGCTGCGCGGCCGTATCGGCGCCGCTGCTGTATCCGTATTATCCCAAACAGATGGTGGGGCTTCTGGGCGGAATAAAAGGTGCGGCCGAGTATGAATCGCAGCTTAAAAAAGTATATAAGCGATTCGAAAAATCACCCACACCGGGAATTAAAATGATGGGTCCCCAGACCCTGGCCCATTTGATAGTCATGGCCTTTATCGTTATCGGAAATATTTCATACTTTGTATCGAAACGGAAGCGGAGCTGAAATGGCTGACTCGAAGCGGATTAGTAAGATTATTCTGGCGGCTGTCATCGCCTTTTTCCTGATCAGTTGGATCATCAAGGGTATTGCCATTCATGATGAGGATTCAGGGTTATGGTTTTCTGTCCGCGATGCCTTCCTCTTAACTCTGGCCGCATTTCTGACTCTGGCCATCTTTTCATTTCTCTACAAGGATAATCCTTATTATAAGTTTGCGGAGAATTTATTTGTCGGTGTTTCGGCAGCTTACTGGATGTGTGTCGGATTCTGGTCAACCATTGTCGGCAACATGCTTCCGAATTTATCGGAAAGCCTATCGAGTACTTTTGGTGTTCCCTACAAGGGATTCAACATTTTTTATATAGTACCGCTGATTCTTGGCATTTTGCTGTTGATGAGACTGTCCTCAAAAGCTGGCTGGATTTCCCGCTGGGCCCTGGCCTGGATTGTCGGTACCACGGCCGGTTTGAATTTGGTTCGTTATCTGAGAACCGATTTTATCAGCCAGGTCAGCAATACATTCGTGCCGCTGCTCGTCGATTGGAAAGGAATCGGACCGTTTTTCTCCGATCTCTCACTGTCGTCGACCGGTCAGCTTGTTATGACGCTTTCCAACTGGGGTATCTTTATCGGGGTTTTCAGCGGCCTGATTTACTTCTTTTTCTCGAAGGAGCATAAAGGGTTTTTCGGAGTTGCCTCGAAAGTTGGAATATGGGTGTTAATGATAACTTTTGGAGCCTCATTCGGCTATACCGTGATGGGACGCGTTTCCCTTCTGGTCGGCCGCCTCACATATCTATTCAAAGATTGGTTGGGATTAATAAGTTAAATTCACATAAACAGCACGAGGCTTTTATGAAGCTAAAAATGATAGTTGTTTTCACTATGCTTCTTATGATTGCATGGGCGACAACTTCTGCGCAGGAAAGTCCCGGAACCATGGAGACGCCCGATACGGTCCAGGTCGCACCGCCGCCGGCTCCGGTAAAGGGTCTGTCCGCGGAAGATGCTCCGGATGACCATGGCCATGCGATCAATCTGATCTGGGACGAGTCTCCTGATGAGGAGGCGGGTCGGAAAGATTTTGTCGGCTATATGGTTTACCGGGCAGATACCCCCGATGGACCGTTCAGCGTCCGCTCCGGCCTGTTGGTCGGCGTCAACAGTTACAAGGATGCCGGGGCACTAAATGAGGGCGATAATGATTATATGCCCGATTATCAAAATTATTATTATAAGGTCCGGGCTTTGACTATTGACAGTACTGTTTATTCGGAATCGGAGATTTTCGGGCCGGTGCAATCGTACGGCCAATGGTTCAACTGGGAAAGACTGCCGGTTTTGTTGATGGTCGCCGGATTTCTGTTCCTTACCATATACTTCATTAACAGAGCCAAAGGCGGGGCCGACCTGTATGTGCGTCGTCTGGCCGGCATCGAGGCGATCGATGAGGCCATCGGCCGGGCAACTGAGATGGGCAAGCCGATTTTGTATGTCCTCGGGCTGGGAACCGCCGCCGATATTGCCACGATTGCGTCCTACACGATTCTCGGGCGCGTCGCCAAAAAAGTGGCGGAGTACCAGACAGGTTTGATTGTCCCGTGCTATGACCCGATCGTTATGACGGTCGCGCAGGAAACGGTGCGCACGTCATATCTGGATGCGGGCCGCCCGGACGCCTTTAATGAAGATATGGTCTATTTCGTGACCAATCAGCAGTTTGCCTATGTCGCCGGCGTCAACGGCGTGATGCTTCGTGAACGACCGGCCACAAATTTATATATGGGTAAGTTCTATGCCGAGTCGCTGATTTTGGCCGAAACCGGCGTTGTCGCCGGCTCGATCCAGATTTCAGGGACCGATGAAATTTCGCAAATACCGTTTTTCGTGGTTGCCTGCGACTACACTTTGATCGGCGAGGAACTCTACGCGGCGTCGGCATACCTTGGCAAGGAACCCCTGCTGCTGGGTTCGCTGAAGGCCCAGGATTATGCCAAAGCGGCCGTAATAATCCTGACTGTAATCGGCCTTGTATCATTGATGCTGGGTTATCAGGGCTTTGCTGAATTTTTCCATGTTACAGGTTAAGAAGGGCAGACAAAGATGAAAAGACAGTTCCCATTAATGATGGTTTTCGTATTCGGATTCGCCATGATCATACAGTATTATATTCCGCATCAGGCGTCCGAATGGGTAAATGCATTCTTTATGGACTGGATGATGATTATCGGTGTTTTTGCCCTGGCGCTGGGCATCTGGTCGCTGATAAGAGTCTCCTGGGATAAAGTAAAATATAAGAAACCCAACTGGCAATATGCCATTGTCACTCTGGCCGGATTATTTTTTATGACATTCTTCGGCTTCGATTATTTCCGGAATTTCTCGACGCCGGTGGGTTCCGACAATTATATGTTCGTGCATTTTTATAATCATATTGTTATTCCGATTCAGGCCACGATGTTTTCACTGCTGGCCTTCTTTATTGCATCGGCCGCCTATCGGGCCTTCCGGGCAAGGTCTCTTCTGGCGACCCTGCTGTTAATTGCGGCGCTGGTTATCATGCTCCGTTTCAATCCCTTCCTGGGACCACTTCAGCCGATCATGGAAAAATTCTCGGTGTGGCTTCTCAATGTTCCGAACCTGGCCGCAAAACGGGCCATTGTTATCGGAGTCGGTCTCGGCATGGTGGCCACGGCCCTGAAGGTGATTCTGGGAATCGAACGAGCCTACCTGGGCAAGGATTGAGGAGGATTGAAGTATGAATATATTTGATCGTATGATGTCGCTCGATCGGCGCTGGGTCTTCCTCTTTCTGGCGATAGTATGTGTCATCACATATCTCTGGGATTTCGCGGTTCCGATTACAATCAGTAATGAAGTCAAGACAATCTACAATAGATTCGAATCGCTGGAAGAGGGCGATATGATTTATTTGTCGGTTGACTATGATCCCAATGCGCTGGCGGAACTTCACCCGACCACCTATGTCATTGCGGAAATGTGTTTTCGCAAGAAAGTAAAAGTGATTTTCGGGACCCTTTCCAATCTTGGTCAGGGGATGGTCGATCAGGTGATTAAGGATATCACCGACTCGGTCAGTCATGATGCCACCTATAATGATGTCTTCTATAAAGGGAGAGAAATCGTCAACGGGATTGATTATGTTTTCCTGGGATACAAGCCCTATCCGGCCATGGTTATCCAGGCCATGGGTCTTGATTTTCGCGTCCCGTTTCCGACCGATTATTACAGCACGCCGATCGACAGTATCCCGATGATGAAAGGTGTCAAGAACTTCGATCAGTGCAAGCTGGTTCTGGACATGGCGGCGGGCAATGTGGCTGAAATGTGGATCACTTACGGGCACGGAAATTATGGTGTTCCTCTGGCCCTGGCGGTTACGGGAGTTATGGGGGCCGATATGTATCCATATCTTGGTTCCGGCCAGATTTTCGGACTTGCGGCCGGGCTTCTGGGGTCGGCCCAGATTGAGAAACTATGCGACAACCCCGGGCGCGCGATTGATGGTATGAGAATTCAGGTCTTTGCCCATATTCTGATTATTTTATTTATCCTGATGGGTAATGTGGGATATCTGGCAACACGCAACCGACGGAAACTGAGATAGGAGGTGATCATATATGGAATGGAGTACATTTTTATGGACGACATTAGGAGCATTTCTGACATTATGCACCTTCTCGTTTCTGTACAAAGACAATCCGTTTTACAAATTTGCGGAACATCTGGTGGTCGGAGTTTCGGCCGGGTATTTTGCCCTGGTTTTATGGCACCAGATTTTGATTCCCAATCTTTTCGCCAGGCTCAATGACGGCGACTGGTATTTTCTATGGCTGAATTCTTCGCAATTCTGGTATCTGATACCGGCCGCGCTGGGCATCATGATGTGGACCCGGTTCTCCCGGAAAAGATCCTGGATCAGCCGCTGGCCGATTGCTCTGTACATGGGTATCGCCGCCGGCATGGCCGTTCCCCGCGAAATGCAGGCCAGAGTGATTGAGCAAATGCTGTCGGCCATGAGGGGCATTATTGACTGGAGCAACTTCGCGGGTCGTTCTGTGTTTGACACCACTTCCGGTATTGCCAGTATAATAATATTCCTCGGGACACTGGCCGCCTTGTTTTATTTCTTCTTTTCCAAGGAGCACACCGGATTATTCAAGATCGTGTCAAGTTTCGGAATCTGGATTCTTATGATCGGTTTCGGCGCTTCGTTCGGCTATACGGTGATGGGCCGAATTTCTCTTTTTGTGCAGCGCATCCAGATTCTCAACGACTGGACGGCGGTCGCATGGGGCGCCGGCAAGGGGGGCTTCATGCTTTTCTGGTTCCTGGTGTTCGGCGTTTTTATTATCTGGGCGATTTTTGAAATCGTAAGTTATTTTAATAGTCGGGGAAGAGTCACCGAAACATAATGTGAAATAAATATGGCAAAAAAGAGCCCCATTCAATTGGGGCTCTTTTATTTTACAAACATTTGCCATAAGTCTTCGTAATATAGTATATTACAAAAAATAAATTTTATTAAATCGCAATATGCTGACCTGTAAAGAATTACGAAAAATTATTTAAATTTCTCTTGACAAGTAAAGCCATTTTGGGTATTTTTTCACTGTCGATAGGTTGGGCCGAGCGATAAGTTATTTTTTCAATTAGGGTAACATAACTTCATTAGCTGAAAGTGAGGAGGGGATGGCTAATACAGCTAATTCTGCCGGCACCAAAACTAATAGTAAGAGGAAAGGCAAAGGAAAGCTTTCCACGCCCGAGGCACGTCGTGAGTACCAGCGCCGTTATTATCAAATGCACAAGGAAAAAGCCAAGGAATATCAACGGCAGTATAATCTGACTCACAAGAAGAAAGCTCGGGGGGGGAGAGGCAAGGCGAATTTTGTCTGTCCACGCGAGGTGATTCGCTCGACTTTTAATACCTCTGATATTATGCACGCGCCGGTCGAGAAAACGCTGAAGATTTTGGAGAAAATCATCAGCGGTGAGCGTCTTTTCACAATGTAGTTTTGCTGCCAACGAGTCTTGGGCGGCGCAAGTGAGAATTCTCACTTACGCCGCCTTTTTTTATTGCGTATAACTCAAAATTGATGTATTTATGTCCATAATTTAAGGACAGGAGGGGAAATCGGTAATGGTAGCGACGAAAAAAGCAGGAAAAACAAAGGATAAAAGGGGACCGAAGAAAACAGCTAAACCAGGAAAAAAGAGTATGAAAAAAGCCACGCCTAAAACTAAGGCTAAAACCGTAACCTCTAAAAGCAAAGCAGACAAGTCGAGCGCCAAAACACCCAAAGATAAATCGACCAAAAAACTGCTGCAACAAAAACCTTGCTACTTCTTTGGAGCCGGTAAGGCCGACGGCGACGCCAGTATGCGCGATTTGCTTGGCGGCAAAGGAGCCGGACTGGCCGAAATGAGCCAGATCGGAGTGCCGGTCCCGCCCGGATTTACGATTACCACCGAAGTTTGCACACTCTATTATGAGAGTGATCTTAAAATTCCGGAGGATATTGATAAAGAACTTGAAGAATATATGGGCAGGATAGAAAAAATCGTCGGCGCCAAATTCGGCGATCCGGAAAATCCATTGCTGGTTTCGGTTCGTTCGGGCGCCAAGTTTTCCATGCCGGGTATGATGGATACGATTTTGAATCTGGGGCTGAATAAAGACACACTAAAGGGTCTGGCCGCCAAGACCGGCGATGAGCGATTCGCCTGTGATAACTACCGCCGATTTGTCCAGATGTTCGGCAATGTCGTTCTTGGTATCGATAAAATTCAGTTTGAGAGTGTCATCGAGAGCAAGAAAAAGGATAGAAAGATCAAGCAGGATTCTTCGCTCCAGGTTGAGGATCTCAACGATATTATCAAAAAATTCAAGCAGATCATCAAGCGCAAGACAGGCGAAACGTTCCCCGATGATCCCTATGTCCAACTCCGGATGTCCCGGGATGCCGTCTTTCGCTCATGGAACAATCCGCGTGCCATCAGTTACCGCCGCCTCAACAATATACCCAGCGACCTGGGTACGGCGGTAAATATTCAGGCGATGGTTTATGGCAATATGGGTAATTCTTCCGGGACCGGAGTGGGATTTACGCGTAATCCCGCCAATGGCCAAAAGGAATTTTACGGTGAATATCTGATAAATGCGCAGGGCGAAGATGTCGTGGCCGGGATTCGCACCCCGCAGCCGATTACCAGCCTCAAGGATGAAATGCCCGGTGTTTACAAGCAGCTCAAAGAGATTACCGACCGGTTGGAAAAACATTATCGTGATGTTCAGGATTTCGAGTTTACCATCCAGGAAGGCAAGCTTTATATGCTTCAGACCCGGACCGGCAAGAGAACCGTCCAGGCGGCGCTCCAGATAGCGGTCGATATGGTCAAGGAAAAGCTGATTACGAAGCAGGAAGCTTTGATGCGCATTGATCCGAGCCAGCTCGATCAGTTGCTTCATCGCCGGCTGGATCCCGCGGCCAAATATGAAGTGATTGCCAAAGGTTTGCCGGCTTCGCCGGGGGCGTCTTCGGGAGCGGTCTATTTCAACTCCGAGGATGTGGTCAAGGCGACCAAGAACAAAGTCAAGCCTATTCTGGTTCGTCAGGAAACCAACCCGGATGATATCGAGGGGATGCATGCCTCGACCGGTATTCTGACCTCGCGCGGCGGCATGACTTCACATGCGGCGGTGGTGGCCCGGGGCATGGGTAAATGCTGTGTCGCCGGCTGTGAAGCGATGCGGGTCAACGAGGCCAAGAAGCAGTTCCAGATCGGTAAATTGATTATCAAGCAGGGTGAGGTCATTACTCTCAATGGTTCCACCGGTGAGGTTATTATCGGTGAAGTGGCAACCATCGAGCCGGAGCTCTCGGGAGCCTTTGCCGAGTTTATGACATGGGCCGATGAAGTTCGCAAATTGCGGGTCCGCACCAATGCCGACACGCCCCATGACGCCCAGCAGGCGCTTAAATACGGCGCCGAGGGAATCGGTCTGTGCCGCACCGAACATATGTTTTTCGCCGAGGACAGGCTTCCGATAGTGCAGGAAATGATTCTGGCCGATTCCACCATGGAGCGCCAGGATGCCCTGGACCACCTGCTGCCCTTCCAGAAAAAAGATTTCAAGGGTCTGTTCGATGTTATGGATGGATATCCGGTCACTATCAGAACCTTGGATCCGCCGCTTCATGAATTTCTGCCGGATAAGGCCGCCATCAAAGCAGAGATTGAAAGTCTCGACAAGTATGATGAACACTATGATGAGCTCCTGGCGAAAAAGAAGAAGATCCTTCGCCGTATCGATGAACTGAAAGAGGTCAACCCGATGCTGGGCCATCGCGGCTGCCGTCTTGGTATCGTTTATCCGGAGATTACCGAAATGCAGGTCCGGGCGATTATGGAAGCCGCCTGCGAACTTACCAAGGCCAAGAAGAAAATAATCCCGGAAATAATGATTCCGCTTGTCGGCCATGTCAATGAGTTCATAAATCAGAAAGAAGTGGTCGAGAGAATCGCCAATGAAGTGATCAAGAAGTACAAGCTGAAATCGATGGAATATCTGGTCGGAACCATGATCGAGATTCCGCGGGCGGCCATTGTCGCCGATCAGATTGCCAAGGAAGCGCAGTTCTTCAGTTTCGGCACCAATGATATGACCCAGATGGCGATGGGTTTCTCGCGTGACGATGCCGGCAAGTTTCTCCGCTACTACCAGGAGAAGGGCATCCTTCCGAAAGATCCGTTTGTCACGATCGATCAGGAAGGGGTCGGCGAACTGGTGAAAATGGGTACCGAACGGGGCCGTGCCACCAATCCCGATCTTAAGGTCGGAATCTGCGGCGAGCATGGCGGCGATCCCGAATCGGTGGAATTCTGCCATCGAATCGGCCTGAATTATGTCTCCTGTTCACCTTTCCGGGTGCCGATTGCGCGGCTGGCTGCGGCGCAGGCGACTATCAAAGAACAGCAGGCGACCGCCGAACGCGATAAGTAGTTTTTGAAGATAGTGGATGTCAGAAGCCGCCTTCCCGGCGGCTTTTGGCTTATATAATGATCTGACTGCATGGGTAAGGAATGAGGGCAGATGTTGACAGGGCTCCTGAGCCTCGAAGGATCTGCCACCCACGGAAATATCTCAACATGACTGCATAAGGCTGGCAAACCATGGCGGATATAAACACCATCCTTTTCGACATCGGCTGGCCGATAATCGATGAAACCGGGGCGCATCGCGCCTGGAACGGATATCTCCGCAAACGAATCAATGAATTAAAGGGCAAATCGGTTTCCGAAGCCGCCATTAAAAAATATGAAGCGAAGGCGGTCGAGTGCTATGCGCCATCGCTGTTTTCCTATGTTATCTGGCAGTTGGTGAAACCGAACGAGGACGCTTTCTATATGCTTCGCTCCGAGTTCGACAATTTCAAACCGTTCGATCATTACCGGCTTCAGCCGGGTATTGCCGAAATTCTGGGAAAACTACATGGCAAATTCAAACTTGGATTTGCTGCCAATCAACCGCAGACGGTGCTTGATTATCTGGACAGCCATGGGATTCTCAGATTTTTTGATTCGGTCAAGGTCTCCGATGAGATCGGTTATTCCAAGCCGGATGTCAGGATGTTTTTGAAAATACTTGAGAATCTTGGCTCGCTCCCGGAAGAATCGGCCATGATCGGTGACCGTCAGGATAACGATATGGTTCCGGCAAAGATGATCGGCATGACGGCTATCCGGCTGAATGTCGGCCCGCACCGCGACCAGAAAATCCGCTACCCCAAAGAAAAGCCGGATTTTATTATCAATAAACTTATCGATCTCTATGAAATCCCTTTTATTGCTGCGCGGATGAAGTAAGCATCTGAAATATGGGTTATGCTTCCAAAACCCTCATTGTGATATCATTTCAGCGAAGTAAAGAAAGCCGGGACGGATATATAATCCGCCCCGGGATACTAATTATTGTGTTTATGTTATTGGTATACAATATCTTATTATTCCGGGGGACAGACAGGGGCTGACTCTCCCTTATATATATAATCTATTAAATATGTTACGTCCAATACATTAACAGCGCCATTGCCATTGGCATCGGCGGCCCCGATGGGGTTGGGTGCCGGGCCGCTGTAATAAAGATAGTTTAATATATATGTTGCATCCAATAAATTAATGGCACAATCGCCATTGGCGTCCCCGCATTTGAATTCGGGATAGGTCGATTGAGCACCCATCCTTTTTACAAATGAGCCAATATGTTCACCAGGGGAATGTGCAACTCCGCCGGCAATTATATACCCATTATCCAGAGTCTGAAAAATGACACAACCTTCATCCGTGGATTCATCACCATATAACTGAGACCACGTTGTATCGCCACATTTATTAAACTTAAGGATTTGAATGTCCTTTGATCCGGCGCCAAATGACCTCGTAGTACCTCCGGCAATATATCCGCCATCGTTTGTCTCTTGTACTGAGGTAAGGTTATCTTGATACTGTCCGCCGTACCTTTTGCTCCACACCATGTTACCATTGGAGTCGACCTTAAGTAAATAATAATCCAGATTATTGCATGATACCGAATCCACAGTGCCAGCTAATATATAGCCATCATCTGTTGTTTTATCTATGGAATAAATGCCCTCATAATAGACTGGATTACCAATGCTTTTTTCCCAAATCACATTACCACTAAGATCTACATGAAGTTCCCCCGATTTAGTGGACACGGAGAAAGGATACTATTATTATGATTCTTTCTCATCCTGAGTCCCGAAGGACAGGAGGTGTTCAGATGTT
>PGXB01000026.1 GCA_002838945.1 candidate division Zixibacteria bacterium HGW-Zixibacteria-1 | reverse complement strand
GAGAAAATGTCTGGACTTTCAAACACCGTCTGAAGTATTTTTAGAGCAATTGTTGCACTTCAAATGTGAATCCACCTTCCCGCCTGCGCGGGAATGACATACGTGGTAGGCGGGAATGACAGGCGCGGTATGGAGTGGCAGCCTCAAAGATGTTTCATTGCGAAGCCATGAAACATCTTTGGGGATGTCTTTACCCCAGAATTTTATTGAATCGCGGACGATTTTGACGTAATTTGGGCAGAGTATATCTTAATGCGATAAATAATTTTGCCGGGGAGTTACCAGAATGGCACAACAATATATTTTTACCATGATCGGCCTCAATAAATACTATGGCCAGAAGCAGGTTCTTAATAATATCAATCTGAGCTTTTATCCGGGGGCGAAAATCGGAATTGTCGGCGAAAACGGCGCCGGCAAATCGACCGTCCTGCGCATTATGGGCGGGCTCGATGAGGAGTTCAAGGGGACGGCGGAGATCAGTTCCGGTTACAAGGCGGGGGTGGTTCTCCAGGAGCCGATTCTTGACGAAAAGCTGACCGTGCGCAAGACGCTCGAAACCGCTTTTGGGGCGCAGATGGCGATGATGGCGGAATATGAAAAAATCTCGGAAAGCATGGCCGAACCGATGGACGATGATGAAATGCAGAAGGCCATGGACCGGATGGGGGAACTTCAAGATCAGCTCGATGCTTCCGATGCCTGGAACCTTGACCAGAAAATGAATCTGGCCGGCGATGCCCTCTGCCTTCCCGATGATGACCGGATTGTCGGGACCCTGTCGGGCGGTGAGCGGCGGCGGGTAGCGCTGGGTAAGGCGCTTCTGGAACAGCCCGATCTGCTTCTGCTCGATGAGCCGACCAACCATCTCGATGCCGAGACGGTGGACTGGCTGGAAATGCAGCTCAGCGAATATCCGGGAACGGTGATTATCGTGACGCATGACCGGTACTTCCTTGATAATATCACCAAATGGATACTGGAACTCGACAACGGCCGCGGGATACCGTACGAGGGCAATTATTCATCATGGCTGGAGCAGAAACTGGCCCGGCTGGCGGCGCAGGAGAAAAAAGACAGTCCGCGCGCCCGCGCCCTCGAGCGCGAACTGGCCTGGATAAAAATGAGCAACAAGGACCGGCAGAATATGACCCGCTCGCGGCTTTTGGAATATGAGCAGCTTATCGCCCGCGAGAACGCCGCCGACCGCGAGAGCGGCGATGTTATCCAGATTGTGCCCGGCCCGGAGCTGGGCGACAAGGTGATCGAGTTTAACGGCGTGTCGAAACAGTTCGGGGATAATCTTCTTTTCAAGGATCTCTCGTTTATCGTCCCGAAATCGGCCATTGTCGGGCTGGTGGGGCCGAATGGGACGGGGAAGACGACCTTGCTTAAGATGCTGGTCGGTCAGGAAAAACCGGACAGCGGCGAAGTCAAAATCGGGCCGACGGTCAATACCGCCTATGTGGACCAGGGGCGGGAATCGCTGGCCGGTTCGCGGAGTCTGGTCGAGGATATCGGCGACGGCGCGGATGAAATCATGTTCGGCAAGCGGGCGATACCGATCCGGCAATATCTGGCGCGATTCGGGTTCCGCGGGGCCGATCAGCAAAAATCGGTCGATCAACTATCGGGCGGTGAGCGCAATCGCGCACATCTGGCCAAAATATTGAAAATCGGCGGCAATATAATTCTGCTCGATGAGCCTACTAATGACCTCGATGTCAATACGCTGCGGATGCTCGAAGAAGCGATTATGAATTTCCGCGGGTGTGCCCTGGTCATCAGCCATGACAGGTTTTTCCTCAACCGGATTTGCACCCACCTGCTGGTTTTTGAAGGTGAGGGAAAGGTGCGCTGGTTCGAGGGCAACTACGCGGGAAATTATTCGAAAACCGCCGCAACCGCTATCGGAAGCTTGTCAAAGCCTGATAAATCTTATAGCAAAACAAAACGGCGGTGCAGAAATGCCCCGCCGTTTCCGCAAGGAGTCTTCTCAATGATTATTTATTCATCCAACTGCACCGGCATGGGCGGCATCTTATCCATCTCATCCTGATTGCGCTTGCCCCAGGCCTGGATTTTGGCGACCATCTCCGGATTATCGGATGTAATCAGCATAACATGACCACGCTCGGTCGGCACATGTTCGACCTTGACCCCGGCCATCATCAGTTCGCCCATCGCCTGGCACATGCCGCACATTTTGACCTTCTCGCCTTTCATCAGGCAGGCTTCAACTTCACCCATCGCCTTGGTGCAGTTATGGTAAGATTCCATAAACTCCGGCTCGACGGTGGTGACATTGATAATACCATTGGATATATTATGGTGCTCCCAGACAGTATGGTTCAGCATGGCCGGATCATCCATCAGATGCTTGCAGAATTCGCAGTTGACCATATCGAACCACGGGGCTTCTTCGGCGCCGATGGGCAGCGCCATGACAAGAAGAAACCCGACAAAAATAATTGCTGCTAATGCTTTCTTCATTGCACCTCTCCTCCTTAAATGAGAAATTTCGTGATAAATTTGCTGCGATCAGCGGCTTTACTGTAATAAGACAAAGCGGCCGAACACCAAAATTATACGAAATCCGTCCAAAAAGCGAAATCACTTTATGGGCATTTATTTCAATAATTTCATGTACAAACTGTTATTTGAGATGGCGACTAATTCTAAAAAAAGGCCCGCATCAGAAGCAACCGAAGCGGGCTGGTAAAAACAATAAGGAGGGACAACAAAAAATTACTTTTTATACCTGGTGGCTGGGCTCCCTTTCATGGGCCATAATACCCCAGGCCACGACATCGAGGATCATATCGATATCGGCCATCTGATTTCCGGCGCCATTATCAAGTATCCACTCAATTTCCAGGCCCTTCAAGGCGGCCACCATCGACCTGGAGGCCCTGGCCGGATCCTCAATTCTGAATATTCCCGCAATCTTGCCTTCGAGAAGGATTTCTTCAAGAATTTTAGCTTCTTTATCAAAGAAGCCCAGTCTGGTGTCTTCAAGATACGGCCAGATACGATGAGCATCTTCCCGGGTGACCCGGTAGAAATTGGCCAGTTCCTTCATCATTTTTGTCTTAACGGTAATCAGGGCGCGGATTTTATCAAGGGGGGTATTTTCTTTGGTAACCGCCTCCATCATAGATTTGACCAGAATATTTCCCTCATGCTGGACGACACTGCTGAAGACTTCTTCTTTACTCGGGAAATACTTATAAAGTGTACCTTTGGCGACATGAGCGGCCCGGGCAATATCCTCCATCGTCGTCTTTCCCAAACCATACTGGTTAAAACAGCTGTTCCCCTGCCCTGAGAATACTATCTCTTTTCTTGTTTTCCAATCGGGCCATATTGACCACCTTTCGTTCCTCAACAATCATTCTCTGTATCTCTACGTCCAAATGACTGGTGTGTTTCCGCATATCTTAGGCTATAATTGTTCGGCATAGGCATCATTGTACATTACTCCTTTAAAAGGGGTTCCGCTAACCGGCATTTCTTGCAGATAACTTTATGAATTACAAGAAGTTTTGGCGCAAAAACTGCGTTTAAACCTGAGCTAATTTTATGAGAGAAAAGGCCTTGGGCGATTGAAAGCGGAAGACGCTACAATAAAACAAACAAAAACCTCTCCAAATTCCTCAAACTTGCCTGTTCGGCCGTCATGTATTATAATTGAACAGCTTGTCGGAGATTGTAAGGGAAAATTTTAATAAGGCGGGTTGGGTTCCGAGAGAATGAGCGGTGGCGAGTGAACGAGTAACCCGACATTGGGCACGTACATATGCACCATTATAAATGTTATAATAGGTAATTTGTCGGGTTTCTCATTAGTATTACCACTGATTATGACGCCGACCTACCAGAATACATTCCCAGAATTTAAACCATCAGGGCTTAGAATAATATTCAAATATAATTTAAAATCTATTTAATAAAAGCCAAAATGAACGAAATTAAAGAAAAAGTTAGTGATATTAATGCAATTAGGAAATTTCTTTTATTTTCCGATTCGGCGTATTTCAAATTAAAATTGTCAATAATAATTTTCATGTCTGTGTTTAGCTGCTGTATCCTTGTTCGTAGTACACTCATATAATGCAAGAAAATAAAATGATGCATTTCATTTATTTCAATAACCAAATTTGGATTAGCTTGAAATCTTGTTGCCATATCATGCCATTTAGAATAATCCTCTTGAAGTGCACTCATTTTTTTCGCAAATGGCCTTGCTGCTTTTTTGAACAGCCACGGCCTTAAAGAAGATATATGTGTATGATGTATAAAATTATTTATCTCATTCCATCTGTACATTAGCTCATTTGAATCATTAATAATCGTATAATATTCTTTATTTCTATGCTCATCAAGCGAGATTTTAAATTCTGCCATTGTAAATACCATTCTTTCTTATATTAAAGTCTTTATCCATTATGTAAATTATCATGAAATAATTAATCACCCAAATGTCAATCTATTTATTATTCACGCTCACTGGTTGCTGCAGGGCCTTGGTTGAGGCTGAGTCATAGATGGCCTTTATCTGGATATCATCAATATTCCACCCGCCGAAAGTGTTAGTGGCGTTATTGGCCTCCATCGTGAATCGCAAATAGACAGTTGACTGGAAATCGGCATATTGCGAAATATCGATAGACATTTCATTCCAGCTATTGTCCAGCAGTGAGCCGGTCTGCGAATATACCGGATACCAGTAAGAACCGTCGGTGCTGATCGAGATATAACCGATTCCCCACCCATCGACACACAGCCATCGCCAGAAATCAAGACTGATCCGGAATAATTTAGTGCAATCGAGAGCCGGCATATACAGGTGGGTCGGCGGCAGATTCGGGGGATAGTTGCCGTCGAGATTATAGCCATAGACATTATCGCCGGTGTGGCCGCTGGTTGGATCGACCCCCCAGCCAAAAGTCCCGCCGCCGCCGGTCGGAACGCCAAAGGCCCATTGACCTTCGCAGGTCCAGCCGGGATCGGTGTCGAGAAGCCATTCATAGCGCACCGAAGGCGTCCCGACAGTGAGAGTGACTTCGCGGCTGGTGTTGTCGCTGGGGTCACTCAGGTTGGTGAAATAGACTCTCCCGTGGTGAATGCCTTCGACCAGATCTTCCGCATTACCGTTGATACTTACCAGGACTTCGGCGGGCGTATTGGGGGGCAGACTGCCGCCGACATCGCCGGAAAGAGTGAGCCAATCAATTGAAGGATCAATGGTTATTTCGTAATCAATGGGGTCATCATATCGATGCGAAAACTGATAAGACTTGTCTCCCGGTTCGAAGGGGCCGCCCGAGGGGCCTTCGGATTCAAGATTATCGGCCGGTTTGACATTCATCCCAACATTGAGACCAAGCCCCTTTATGCAGAAATTGGCCGAATTGTCGTAATCATAGAGATCATGCCAGGTGCCTCCCAGCTTGTAGTAGCTCTGTCCGGGTTGTGACGCCGACGGCACCCAGACTTTCTGGCTGCTTCCAAGGAGAGTCGGGACATCGGTGGAACAATCATAAGGCAGAGAGGGATAGGAAATGTACATGTAAATGTAGAAATCATTGCCGACGCTGAGTGTAACCGGTGTGGTCAGATCAACGGTGTGGAAACCGCGATACTCATAATTTCCCGAGACTTCACTCAACAGTCCGGACAACGCTCCGCCGGAAAAAGTGTCATAGATTCGAACCGTATAATTGACCTGATCCTCCGGAGTGCAGATACTGACCGCTTCGAGCCGCTCATTATGCGCTGCGGTAAAGGCATTAAAAGCTTCATAAGAGGTGTATCCGAGGTTGTTTCTCCATCCGTGATAGTCATGGCAGTGCACGATGTCATATTTCATCGGTTCCACATTCTGAAACGAAACCGCTCCGAGCTGATATTCCTGGCAGCAGTACTTATCATAGTAAGAAATCCAGAAATAACCGCTAAATCCCCAGCCGGATCCCCAACTGTTTTTACACAGCCAGGCTCCCGGGTGCGGCGCCTGGGTAGCCAGGTTATCATTCCAGCCGACGATAGCGACGGCATGGTTAAGTTCGACCGGATCATCCGGCGGTTGATAATGAATATAATTAACCATATATTCGCCATAGGAACTATAAGCGGTGGCAATGGCACCATATTCCATTATTTTCCGTTTGATGGTATCAATTCGACTCAGGTCGGATTCGGCAATATAGAATTCAACATCTCTCACATAGTAATAATGATAACTGTCTTTGGCCAGATCGGGCGGGACCGAGAAAGACTGGGCGTCAATATCCCGCACGGCGCCGTCGCCGCGGGAAATATAGGCATTGGCCATAAGATAATAGCCGCCCTGGTGAACCTCGATGCCCTGGCCGGTCGGCGGATCGGCATCGGCATTATAGAAATCATTGAATCCGTTCCACCAGTCGAGGTGATATTCGGCCAAATTGGGCTGGCCCGATTCGCCATTATCGGCCCAGGCACCGGTCATGAGCAGGTTGCTTTCGATCGAAGCCATGGTTCCATGGGCCCAGCAGGTGCCGCCGCTCTGATTTTTTACCGAAGTCACATAGTTAATGCCGTCATAATTGCGCAGATCAAAGCTGGACGGCAGTTCACCGGGCTGGCCGCCGGGGCAGACCGGATCCGGACCTTCTTTGTACAGAAATGAAATTAAATAGGTAATATCGAGGATATTGATATTGCCGGAATTATTGACATCGGCGGCCAGGGTATCGGTCGGGGGAGGGCCGCCTTTATAGATATAATTTATTATATAAATGACATCGAGAATATTTATTGAGCCATTGCCGTTGACATCACCACACATATTTGACTCACTTGTGATGAATCCCGCGCTTTGATCCGGGTTGGATATTCCAAAAAATATAAAGAACGCGGATAGAGTAATGATCAATACGATAAAAATATTTCGTTTCACGGCCTGCCTCCCGGGTCAAAGTGGTGAGAAGTTCATTAAAGCATCGATGAGTCGATTTTATCAAAAGTTAAAAAAATTATCAGAATATTCCGCCGAGCCGGTCTTCCAAATAATAAGTTAAAAGAAGAACTTATCTAAAATATATCGGCAAAACCATTTTTTGTCAAGCGGGAAGGTGTCCGGCGCGCCAAAAACCGGCTGTCGAAACCGGCAAATTTCTTTTGGACTTAGGAAGGATACCTTTATTTTGAATCCTTGACCCTGAACAAATGTATATATTATAATACGCCAAATGGAAGGATTGACCCAATCAGCTATTAATAAGTATTTGAAGGAAAATAAGATGAAAAAGGTTATAATATTGCTCTGGTTATTTGTTGTGCCTTGTCTGTGGGCGCAAGGCGATAAAGCCGCCGGGAAAAACGATCCTGAAGTCGAGAAAATCATCCGCCGGATCGACGAGTTGTATCGCTCGGAGAGCAGCTATTCGGAATTCGAGATGGAAATCGTGACCCCGCACTGGCAGCGCACCATGGTTATGGATGCCTGGACAATCGGTCAGAAAAAGACATTCATTCGCATCAATGAGCCGGAAAAGGACAGGGGCGTGGCGACGCTTCGGATCGAAAACGAAATGTGGAACTATCTCCCCAAGACAAATAAGGTCATGAAAATACCGCCGTCAATGATGATGAGCTCATGGATGGGCTCGGATTTCACCAATGATGACCTGGTCAAAGAGTTTTCGTTATTCGATGATTACAGCTATGAGCTGATTAAGATAGATGAAGGTTTTGATGACCGAATTTATGTCAGGTGCATCCCGCGGGAGGATTTGCCGGTTGTCTGGGGCAGTATTGTGATTGCCGCCACGAAGGATAAATATATACCGATCTGGCAGAAATATTACGATGAGGACGGCAAGTTGATGCGTGTCCTGAACTACAGTGATGTCAGGGATTTCGGCGGGCGGATGATTCCGGCGGCAATGGAGATGATTCCGCAGAATAAAGAAGGCAATAAAACCGTAATTCGTTATAATAAACTTGATTTCGACATCAAGATCGATGAGGAAATATTTTCACTGCGGAATTTAAGAGCGGATAAATAGGGCCGGCTGTGATGCTGACATTAAAAATAGCCTGGCGGAATATATTCCGGCAAAAACGCCGCACCATATTGACGGTGCTGACCATGTTCGGCGGGTTTACGCTGTCGGCGATATCGATCGGCTGGGCGGACGGCACGTACAATCGCATAATCGAAATGTTCACCCGCAACCGGCTGGGACATGTCCAGATCCATGCCGTCGGATATCTCGACAAACCGTCGTTGTATCGTAAAATCGATGATTATGAAAAAGTCGGGCGCATCGTCGGGCAAACCGAGTATGTGGATTCATGGGCGCCGCGGTTATATTCGGCCGGGCTGGCTTCGGTCGGTGACAAGACCGCCGGCGTGCAGATAATCGGAATCGATCCCGAACGCGAGTCACACGCAACCAGGTTCGAGAAAAAGGTCATTGACGGAAGAAGTTTTTCGACGGCGCCGGCCCATGAGGCAATTCTCGGCAAGGCGGTGGCTCGGACGCTTCAGGCAAAACCCGGAGATGAAATCGTGATCGTATCGCAGGGGGCGGACGGCTCGATCGCCAATGATCTCTATAATGTGATCGGCATTGTCGAGACGGGCGACGCTGTCATGGATCAAAGCGCGTTTTATCTGCACCTGGTCGATGCCCAGGAGCTTCTGGTGCTGGAAGGGTCGATTCATGAGATTGTGGTAATTGCAAATAAATTGGATGAGGTTGAAGATGCAACAACTCTGCTGCGGCAGCGGCTGAGTGAATTCAATCTTGATGTCGCGCCATGGCAGGAATTCGCACGATCGTTTTATGTCGCCATGGAGGCGGATAAAAAAGGTTCCTGGGTGATGCTTTTCGTGGTGATACTGATTGTTGCGATCGGGGTTCTGAATACGGTTCTAATGACGGTTCTGGAGCGGACGCGTGAGTACGGTGTCCTTCGTGCGGTCGGCACGAGACCGCCGCAAATTTTCAGGCTCGTAATAATCGAAGTGGCGCTTATGGGCATAATCAGTGTAATCATCGGAACAATATTAAGTATTTTTATAAATTATTGGTTTTCGGTGCCCGGCATACCGATGCCGATGTCGTTCACTTACGGCGGCATGGAGTTCACGCATTACTTCAGTGAAGTTAATGCGCACAGCCTGTATATACCGGCGATAACGGTTATGTTGTCGGCGATGTTCATCAGTATTTTCCCGGCGATCAAGGCGGCGCGGATTGCGCCGGCCAGGGCGCTGAGGTCGCACTAGGGGAGCAAGATCGTGAAGTTATTCATCAAGCTGGCCATTCGCAATCTCTTCCGCAACAAACGCCGGACATTTATTGCCGGGAGCGCCATTGGCATCGGTCTGGCTGCACTGATATTCACGGATGCCCTGATTATCGGCATGGAGCAAAACATGATCGCCTCGGCGACGGAATCCTTTCTCGGAGAAGGACAGATACACCAGGCTGATTTCCGCGATTCATATGCGGTCGAAAAGACCATCAGTGATCTCCCCGAAGTGGCCGCCGGTTTGAGACAGGACAGTGTCGTGGCTGATTTTACCGAGCGAACCATGACCTTTGCCATGATTACCTCGCCGGCAAACCTGAGCGCGGTAACGATGGTCGGTGTCGATCCGGGCACGGAAAAGAATCTTTCACAGGTTGATGAGGCGATAATTGACGGGAGCTATTTCGATGGGGATAACAAGCGTGATATTCTGGTCGGCAGCAAACTGGCTGAGATCCTCGAAGTCGGTCTTGGCGACCGCGTGGTTCTGACGGTGGCCCAGGCGCATTCGGGTGATCTGTCGCAGGAGATGTTCCGGATTTCGGGGATTTATCATTTCAATATAAAGGAAATGGATCGCTCCATGGTCTTTGTGCGCCTGAAGGAGGCGCAGCAGATGCTGGCGCTCGGAGATAATGTGCATGAAATAGCGCTGCGTTTTAAAAACAGCGGTTATGCCCGTGACAAGAGTCACCCCTTCTGGAAAAAATATTCGACCGACGGCAATGAAGCGGTTAGCTGGACGGTGATCCTTCCCGAGCTTCAGGCGGCTTTCGAGATGTCGCAGTTTGCGACGTATATTGTCGGTTTGATCCTCTTCGGTGTCGTGGCACTGGGTATAATAAACACATTGTTCATGTCGCTGCATGAACGGATGTTCGAATTCGGGGTATTGCGGGCGGTCGGGACGCGCCCCTTTGGCATGGCTCGATTAATTCTTTTCGAAGCCGGGGCGCTGGCAGTGCTGAGTATAATTCTGGGAACGATTCTTGGGTACTTAATAACATATATTATATCACATGTCGGGATAGACTATACCGGGATCGAGTTTTCGGGGGTAACATATCGGGATCTTCTGTATCCGGTGATGAGGTGGCGGCAGTTTATCGAATACCCGATCGTGGTTTTTATATTTACGGTGCTGGTCGGTTTTTACCCCGCTTTTTATGCGGCGCGGATTTCTCCGGCCAAAGCGATGCGGCGGAGTTTTTAGGAGGAGATAAATATGCCACAATTAATAGATGATGTGATAGTCACAAGGGGCATCAAGAAGGTTTATCATGACAATGGTGTGCCGGTGCCGGCCCTTCGCGGAATCGACCTGACGATAAAAAAAGGGGAGTTCACTGCCATTGTAGGACCATCGGGTTCAGGCAAGACGACATTCCTGAATATCATTTCCGGTCTTGATGATGTCACCGAGGGCCAAATCTGGCTGGCGGGAAAAGAGCTGTCATCGATGAGCGGCTCGGAGCTGTCCGATTTTCGGCGGGATCATATCGGTTTTATTTTCCAGGCGTACAACCTGATTCCGGTCCTGACGGTGGAAGAAAATGTCGAATACATCATGCTGCTCCAGGGAATTGATAAGATCGAGCGGCATAAAAGAGTGGAGCAGATTCTTGCGGAGATGGGTCTCGAGGGATTCGCGGGACGGCTCCCAACCAAGCTCTCGGGCGGTCAGCAGCAGCGGGTGGCGGTGGCACGGGCGATGGTTTCGCGGCCGTCGCTGATTCTCGCCGATGAGCCGACGGCCAATCTCGACTCCAAAACCGGGGCGGAGCTGCTTGATATGATGCGGGAGCTGAATGAAAAAAGCGGTATTACTTTTGTCTTCTCGACGCATGACCGGCAGATAATGGAGCGCGCCAGAAGGCTGGTGACGCTGAAGGACGGCATGATCGACAGCGATGAAACAAGAAGTTGAATCCAGCCAGAGACACAGGTGAGGTAGAAAATGTTTGATAAGTCAATGACATCGACGATCTTTCTGATCCTTATTGGTTTGCTGCTGACCACGCCGAATGCATATCCTGCTGACTGGCTATCCGTTCATGGTTATTATAAAAGTTATTTCACTGCCTATGACTGGCCCGATATCGATTTTTTTATAAGCAACAAATTTGATTATACGAAAGAGTCGCCGGTGTATGCGGCGGTGGATAACCACCTGCGGCTCAAGACAACCGCCCTGATAACAGACAGGCTGTCGCTTACGGGCGCGTATGATTTTTCTCCCCGGGCTGAACGTGATACGACCCTTAATCCGGTTCCATCGTGGCTGGCGTCCATTTCCACAACAAGGTCCGGTTACCGGGTTGATGATATCAGGTACCGCCTTTATCCCGGGCCGAAAGATACAATGGGTAATTTTGGCATTTATCAAAACCTTGACCGATTGTTTCTGACGGTCAACAGCCGCTTTGCGGATATCTATGTCGGCCGCCAGGCGATTGCCTGGGGTTCGGCCCGCGTGATCAATCCAACTGATGTCCTGGCGCCGTATGCTTTCAACGAGCTTGACGTCGAAGATCGTATCGGTGTCGATGCGGTTCGCCTGAGGATGCCAATCGGGTTGCTGAGCGAAATCGACGCCGGATATGTTTTTGGGGATGATTTCGAATCTAAGAAAAGTGCCATGTTTTTGAGGGGAAAAATCAATTACCGTCGTTCCGATATATCGCTTCTGGCGGTCGGTTTTCGGGAAAATCTGATGATCGGGCTTGATGTGGCGCGGCCGATCGGCGGTGCCGGGTTCTGGTTCGAAGGCGCTTATGTTTTCGATAAGGCCCTTAATTCAGACGAACGCGACGGTGATTATGATTTCTTCCGGGGCACTATCGGATGCGATTACAGTCTTCGCGACGGCACCTATCTGTTTATCGAATATCATTATAACGGCGCCGGTGTCAATGATTTCGAAAACTCGTCTGAGACTATCAGCAATGAAGCCTATGGTGAAGCATCCGGCTATCTGGTCGGAAAACATTATCTGGCCCCGGGGGTAAACCATCAGTTGACGCCACTGATAACGATCGGAAGACAATTGCTGGCCAATCTGAGTGACCCTTCGGTATTTGTGATGCCGACGGTCGAATATAATATTGCCGAGAACATCTATCTGTCCGGGGGAGCTTATCTCGGTTTTGGGGGAGGCGCCGATTGCAGGGGGGACTCAGACTCGCTTCCCATTGTCCTGCATCTTACATGCAAATCGGAATTCGGTAATTATCCCGATTACTATTTCACATCATTCAGGGTCTATTTCTAATATCCCCAGCGCGCCCGGTAGCCGCGCACATCGACATGGACAAACGGCCCGTGGTCGCCGGTTCTTTTGTACCTGGCCAGACCGCCGATAAGTCTTTCGAAGATTTTTTTCCCGGACATGTCGTCGATTATATCATACATCACCGCGGCATCTTTCCAGTTGATTTTACCGTCCTTGTTGAGATCGTCCATCATATCGTCTTTCGGGTTTTCATCGATAAATATATCTGCGGCATCGCCCCACTGGTGGCGGCTGTATTTGACATTGCCGATTGTCTTGTTATACTGAGGAGTACGATAACCGCTGAGGATATTGAAAGTACCGCAGCGATAGCCTTTTTCATTAAGCGCCTGTAGAATCACCTCAAGTTTAATCAGAAGCAATTCTCTAAGAACAACATACTTGGGATAGCCGTTATTCTGCTTGCAGGCAAACTGTTTGAGCCGGAAGTGGGGAGTTAATCTGGTTTCGGCATTCTCTTCGGTGATTTCGACAAATCCCGGCGGCGGCTTATAGGTGGGGAGCCCCTTGTATAGCGCTTTGGGGTAACGCCCGATATGATAGCCGTTAAGATATTCGCCATTCATCTGTCCGTACGGTATCAGGACGAAAATGTTGACGGTCGTGGTATCGCTGTGTTCCCGGCAGACAATATTGAGCTGATAAAGCCCCGATTGTTCGGGAGCCGTCCATTGCCAATGCATATCCCCCGACATGGCAATGGTATCGGCCAAAGCGGTTATATCGAAACTGCAGGGTTTATCGGTGACCGGTATTTCGATGGTTATCTCTTCCGACGGCATCAAAAACAGGCTCATGATGGAATAGTCAAAAGTAAGATCATTGACTTTGACGGTAAAGGACGCCTTGTCGGTAACATAGGCTGAATCAGGCGCAGGCATGGCCGCAACGCTCATCACCGTGATGCAAACCAGCGCAATTACACTAAATGAAATTTTCGTGAAAAAATGCATAAGTTGTTTTTATTGCACTATATGGTTCAATTTTCAAGCGGCTCCGGGTGTTCTTCATTCAGAGCGGCCGATAAGACGCTGTCTCTATTGTAAATGTCTTCCCGGAAATTAACTCCGCCGTCAGGGGAAACCCAGGCGGTCCAGTACAAAACATGCACCGGAATCTGTTCGGGAAGGGGGACAGTCCGTTCCGCGCCGGCATTAACGGCTTTTATCATTTCCTCTCTGCTCCAATTCGGGAGATTTCTTAAGAGATATAAGGCAAGATCAAACGGTTTTTCTATCCTGATGCATCCCGAACTGAATCCACGCGATGATTTTGAAAACAGATTTTTATCCGGGGTGTCATGTAAATAGACATTAAACTTATTGGGGAACATGAACTTAATTCCGCCGAGCGCATTTTTTGGGCCCGGCTCCTGCCGAAGCCAGAAATCAAATTTCTTCGGTGAGAGTGCTGCCCAGTCGATTGATTCAGGCCTGATTTCCACCCTCTCCGAGCCATATCCCCTGAAGATCTTTATGTTTTGTTCTTTGATGTATTCGGGGTTCTTCTTCATCATGGGAATAACGTCCTGCGAGGTTATGTTAGCCGGGATGTTCCAGTACGGGCTCAACACAAGGTAAGTCATTTTATCACTGAAGACCGGGGTCCGCCGATATGTTTTTCCGACGATGATGCGCATTGTGAGGACCGTGACCGTATCCTCATTAACATCCAATTCATAGTTGGCAATATTGATAAGGATATGTCTTTTCCCGAGATCCTGGGGCAGCCAGCGCCATCTCTCCAGATTCAGGAGAATTTGCCGGACTCTTTGATTGGCCGGGACATTTAATGCCGCGAGGGTGCTTTTTCCCACGCTTCCGTCAATATCGAGTCCATGGCGGTTTTGGAACCTTTTGACGGCTGCTTCCAACGAGTCGTCAAAAAGGATTGAATCAGGCGCGCTGTATTCGGCCAGATCGCCGGTGATGGTCAACCGTTGGCGCAGAACGGGGATCCTCTCGCCGGCGTCACCTTTTTTGAGTGTCGGTCCCTCGGGCACGGCGGGCCAGCCGCCCTGGGAATCGAGGGCGCGGTAGCGTCGCAATGCCTTTTTAAGCAAGGTATAACCCGCCTGGGGCGGGGCCAGGTTCCGAAGGGTTGAAGAGATGGAATTTTCAGTCAGCGCATTATCGAGGATGGATATCAAATCAGCTTCGCACAGATTAGTGAACCATTCGGGATCGATCGTCACCGGATTGACTTTCCCCGAGATAAGATGCGATCCATAAATAAGGAAAGCATCCGTCAGCAGTAAATCGAGATCGGCCAGTATTATTACTTTTTTGGCCTCGGATAACCTGAATGACCTTCGGACGGTAGAAACAAGGCTGTCTATTTTTGCAACATGGTAATCATTAGGGCGTAGTCCCTCGGCACCGGCCAGTTTTATTATCCCGATCAAAGAATCCGCCTGTTGTAGAATCATCCCGCTATCGATCCAGCCCGGATAGTACCCCCGTCGCTCATAAAAAACAGGAAGAGCCATTGAAGCATATACAAGTTCATCACCGATAATAATGGTTTCCAGTATTGCGGATGATTCGATACGGTTACGGATCTGCTCGGCAATGGCATTGTCGATCTTTCCACCATTTATATCAAAAGAGAAGGTTGATATCGCACCAAGGAAAAAAAGAACCGAAATCAGCATAATTATTAAAGTGTATTTTTTCATGATTATTTTGTCGAACAGCATAACATCCCAGTCAATTACAGGTCCAAAATATAGCTTTCTTGAAATTCGGGAAGCGCCACTTCCCATTCAAATTGTGTCGTTATTTTTTCCGCGAGCGATTTCCGGGCATCCTTTTCGCCATGGACGACAAATATTTTTTTTGGCCCACGATTAAAACCCATCATCCAGGCCAGGGTTTCATTGTAGTCGGCATGACCGGATAAGCCGGTAATATTTTCGATTTTGGCCTTAATCGGGACCTCTTCGCCATGTATTTTGACGGTCGGGGCGCCGTTGAGTATGGTTCTCCCGCGGGTACCTTCCGCCTGATAACCGACAAACAGTACGGTATCCTTCGGATTGGGCAGGCGCTGCATCATGTGATGCATGATTCGGCCGCCGGTAATCATACCGCTCGAAGAAATAATAATAGCCCTGTCGCGAACATCATTGATGGCCTGCGACTTTTTCCTGGATTCGCACAGGCGCATATCACCGGTGCGGAATATTTTTTTGCCCATAATAGTCTGAACGCGGCTTCTCAGATTCTGACTTGGTATTTGTTTTTCGTATATAGTCGTGGCCTCGAGTGCCATGGGCGAATCGAGATAAACAGGCAGGATCGGGATCTTTCCAAGTTCCTCGAGTTCCCTGATAACATACAACAGGGTCTGGGTGCGCCCGACGGCAAACGAGGGTATAATCAAAACCCCGCCGCGTTCTATGCTCTCATTAATCACCTTTGTTAATTCATCATAAAATGAATTGTCAGCATGCAGGCGGTCGCCGTACGTCGATTCGACAACCAGATAGTCGATGTTGTACACCTGAACCGGATCGCGAAGAATGACGCGGGCCGGTCGTCCCAAATCTCCGCAAAAGAGAATTTTGCGGCTGTCCTGTTCACCATGGGAAATTTTGATATCGATGAAAGCAGAACCCAGGATATGGCCGGAATCCCTGAACTTCAAGCGAATATCGCCGTTGAGAGAGACCTCATCGCCGTAATGAAAAGAGGAAAACTGGCCGATGCATGCTTCGGCGTCCTCAACCGTGAAAAGAGGCAAAGCCGGGTCATGCTTGGAGAAACCCTTCTTGTTGGCCCACGCGGCATCCTCCTCCTGAAGATGGGCGCTGTCTTTCAAAAGAATTTTGCTCAATTCGGCGGTGGGATGGGTGCAGATTATCGGGCCGCTGAATCCATCCTTGCTCAAACGCGGCAGGTAGCCGATATGATCGATATGGGCGTGAGTCAGGAGGACGGCGCTGATTTCGGACGGCGGGACCGGGAACGGTTCCCAGTTTTTCAGCCGGTTTTCCTTGGGGCCCTGAAATAAGCCGCAGTCTATCAAAAGCTTAAGATCCTTTATTTCCAGAAGAAACCGTGACCCGGTCACCGTTTCCGTGGCTCCATAAAAAGTCAGCTTTGCCATAAATAATCCTGCTTAAATAAGGTTTATAGTTTATTATACCCATAAAAAGACGCGAAGGCAATTTAGAAATGTTTCGCAGTCTGTGAGACCGGGCATGGGATTTCACAGGTTTTAGAACATTGCGCGGATCAGAACGTAAGCAATAACAAACAAAAACTAATAACCATGGAGATAATCATGTCTTCCCGCGAAAATATTTTGTATATGCTTAAAGTCAATCAGCAGGTTTTGAAAAGGCTGCTCGATGACATAACGGAAGAGGAATCGCTCGAGCAGGGCGCGGACGGTCATAATCATATCCGCTGGCAGGCCGGCCATATTGTCCACAGCAATGCCTCCATCTTGAGGCGGCTCGGAGGGATCGTCGAGGATTCGGAAAGATATGAAAAACTTTTCGGCGGCGGCTCGAAAATTTCCGACAATCCTTCGGTTTATCCGTCCATGGACGAGCTTCGGGCCCGCCTTTATGAACTCCAGGAGCAATCAATCACGGCGGCGGAGAAAATTTCCGACAAGGCTCTGGAAGCCGATGCCGACTGGGGCGATAAGAAATTACCCGCCTGGAAACCGGTCTCATTTTTATGTATGCATGATTTTTATCATGCGGGTCAAATTGTAAATATCCGGAAAATTCTCAAGCGCGAGCAACCCTTTGGATACGACAGGACTTAAGTTGCAAGCCGGGCCGTCGATACTGCCCGGCTTTTTTTATGCGAATGACCCTTATCCGTAATCGGACAGACTGTCCGTTTTCGGACACTTTTTGAGAAGAGTGGTGGCTGTAACATATTGAAATTCAACAAGTTTATTTTGGCACGGAAATTGAATATAGAATATAAGAATACAAAACAGGAGTTGATCAGCAGATGGACAGAGAGCTTCCCGCCGAAGTAAAACGGAAACGAAGATTAAAATTTGTCATCAGAATAGCCGCGATAGTGATTTTGCTGACCGGGGGTGTCTGGGCACTCCGCGAAGTCATCAGTCCGACTCTGGACGCAAAAAAAATCAAAACATATGTTGCGGAAATCGGGCTGGTCGAGGCCACCTTGTCCGCCTCCGGGGTGGTTGTACCGGAATATGAACAGGTTATCACTTCGCCGGTGAATTCGACCATAGAGAAAGTATACCGGAGATCTGGCGACAGTGTCAAAACCGGCGAAACCATTCTGGAAATCAACAAAGATCTGTCACAAATGGCCCTGAAGCAACTCACCGACGAACTGGGGATGTTGCAGAACAACAAGGAGCAATTGCGGCTTGAGTTGGAAAGAAAGTTAATCGATCTCCAGGCATCATTTGAAATAAGCCGCTTGCAGGCGCAGTTTATCCAGACGCAATACGACAGAGTGAAACATCTTCATGATATCGGCGCCGAAACGGAAGAGAATCTTCAGCGGGCGGATCTCAATGTCAAAATCGCGCTTCAGGAAGTGCAACAGTGGGAAAAGCAAATTGATAATCAAAAGGCTTTTCTCGAAGCCGAGCTGAAGGGGCTTAACCTTCAAATCAGCATCCAGAAGAATAAAATCGACGAGGTACAGCGGGAGCTGAATCTTTCTGATGTCAAGTCATCACGCGACGGTGTTCTTACCTGGGTCAACGAGAATATAGGATCTTCAGTAAACCGCGGCGACATTCTGGCGCGTGTCGCCGACCTGGGCAGCTTCCGGGTGGATGCAAACATTTCGGATATTCATGCCGACAAAATTCTGGTCGGCGGGCCGGCAAAAATCCGTATCGGCGAAAAATATCTGACGGGCCGCATCGGCTCGGTCAGCCCGGCTGTGCAGAACGGGGTTATTACATTTCTTGTGGAGCTCGATAACAGAGCCGACAAAATACTCCGTCCGAACATCAGGGGCGATGTTTATGTCATCACATCATCCAAAAATAATGTCATTCGTGTCAAGAACGGCCCGTTTTATACCGGCCGGATGGATCAGGAAGTGTTTGTCGTGAAAGGTGATATCGCCGTCCGCAGAGATGTCAAAATCGGGGTGTCGAATTTTGATTATGTGGAAATAGAGGGGGATATTTCGCCCGGTGATGAAGTAATAATATCAAGCATGGAAAAATATCGCCATATGGATGAAGTCGAAATCAAGAACAATGAACGTAAATAGAAACAACTTTTAAATATTGCAGAGTGAGTCATGATACAATTAGCGAATGTCGAAAAGGTCTATCGTACGAACACGGTAGAAACACTGGCCCTGAAGGATATCAATATCGTAATTGATGACGGGGCCTTTATGTCGGTTATGGGGCCCTCCGGTTCCGGAAAAAGCACCCTTCTCAACATCATGGGGCTTCTGGATACGCCGAGCAAGGGAGAGGTCGAGATCGAGGGGCAGGCGGTCATGAATCTTGATAACCGGGCCATGGCCCGATTCAGGAATGGCAAAATCGGCTTTATATTCCAGAGCTATCATTTAATAAACGATCTGACGGTTCTGGATAATGTCGAACTGCCGCTGCTGTATCGGCGTATATCATCATCGGAACGCCGTCGCAAGGCGTTGGCGGCGCTCGATAAGGTGGGCCTGAATGCGCGCACCAAGCATTTTCCCACCCAGTTGTCGGGCGGCCAGTGCCAGCGGGTGGCCATTGCCCGGGCCATTGTGGGCGAGCCGGATATTATTCTGGCCGATGAGCCGACCGGAAATCTTGATTCCGCCATGAGCGATGAAATCATGAATATTCTCATTGGCCTGAACAAGAATGAAAAAACGACCATTGTCATGGTGACTCATAATCAGGAACTGGCCAGGAAAACCGAGAAGACCATCCGCCTCTATGACGGCAGCCAGGTCGATTGAAAGGGGCGAGTATGTTCAAAAATTACATCAAGATTGCCCTGAAAGTACTGATGCGAAGAAAGTTCTTCACTTTCGTCAGTCTATTCGGAATCACATTCACTCTTTTGGTCCTGACCATCGTCGTGTCCATGCTGGTGCATACATTGTCGCCGGCCAAGCCCGGCTCCAAACTGGACCGGTCATTATTCATTGAGCGGATATATCTCAGTGGCGAAAACACATCGATCTCAGCACAGCCGAGCTACCATTTTCTCGATAAATATGTCAGGCCGATGAACAGTCCCGAGGTTGTATCGCTCTACAGCAGCGCCGCCGAGACGGATACTTATGTAAATAACAGGAAGCTCACTGTCAAGATAATGTACTGTGATGATGTTTTCTGGGATATCCTTGAATTCGATTTTATCGAGGGCCGGCCGTTCGAGGCTGTTGATAATTCCAATGCCGAAATGGTGACGGTCATAACCGACCGAACCAGCCGCCAGTTATTCGGGGAATCGTCCCCAATCGGTAAATCGTCCCCAATCGGTAAATATATCGAAACCACCTCAGGCAGTTTCCGGGTAATAGGTGTCATAAGGGCCGAAGATATAACACTGATGCAGTCTTATGCCGATGTCTATGTTCCGGTGACAATTTCCCGTGCCGCCATGACAATAGACCGTCCCTTCTCCAATTTTCATGCTATCGTTATGGCCCGCGACAAGTCGGATTTCCCGGCAATAAAAGATGATATGAATAAGGCGCTGGATCGGGCCAGGGAGGATCTCAAAGGTGAATTCAATGTCGTTGAATGCACTGTTGGAACACAAGCCGATCTTATATCGGCGCACATATTCGGCACTGAATCGGAAAGTGAGAAAGCCAGGCGTTTTGCCGCATTGGCGGCACTGATGGTCTTGTTTATGATCTTTCCGGCCATAAATCTGGTCAATCTGAATATCAGCCGGATTATCGAGAGGTCTTCGGAAATCGGCGTTCGCAAGGCCTTCGGGGCGTCATCGATGACCCTCGTGGGGCAGTTCATCGTCGAAAATATTGTCCTGACTTTGATAGGCGGTGCCATTGCGTTCGTCCTGGCTTCTATTATTCTGAATATTGTAACCGACAGCGGTCTGGTTCCCTTCGGCAAATTTACAGTCAACATTACTATCTTCCTGTACAGTCTGTTGATTTGCTTGTTTTTTGGGCTGCTCTCGGGGGTCCTGCCGGCATGGAAGATGTCGAGACTGAATCCGGTTGACGCCCTGAAAGGAGTGGAGGCATGATACGGCATATATTTAGACTGATTTGGAATCGCAAAATGCGTAATTTCCTGCTTATCAGCGAAATATTTTTCTCGTTTTTGGTTTTGTTCGCGGTGGGTACCATGGCCATTTCGAATATCACTAATTATCTGGAGCCGGTTGGATATAAGTACAAAAATGTCATGGTTCTGAATACCGGATGGAACAGCATCATTAATGAAATTTCCAAGCCGGAGCTTGTTGCCAAATTGCAGCAGATTTATACCGAGTTGAAGGCATCTCCGGAAGTCGTCAATGTCAGCTGGGTTTCCGGAAATGTTCCATTTTTCAATTCTCAGTGGGGGACTTCACTGGAAATTGACGGACAGGAATTTTCGACGGATATATGTATGGCCGGGGATGATTATGCCCGCGTCCTCGATATCCCGATTCTTGAGGGTCGCTGGTTCGGTAAAGAGGATGATGCTTCACCCCGAATACCGATCGTTATCGAAAATGACGTAAAAGAGAGGATTTTCGGTGATCAGCAGGTTTTGGGAAAAGTAATACCTAGAAAGGATGATGAGTATGTAATTGTCGGGGTCATCGGCAACTACCATTATCGGGGCGAATTTATGACTCACCGGGGCGGATTCTTCCGGCGGCTGAAGCTTGAGGAAGGCTCATCCCAGACTCCCGACTATTTCATATTCTCGGTCGCTGACGGCACCGGAATTGAATTCGAGGACAGGCTGATACAGCGTTTGGGTACCATGACGCCGGGGTGGGTTATGAAAATATCCAGTCTGGAAGATCTCCATGCAGGAAATGTTAAAGATATGCTGATGGGGATGCTTTTGTACGGGATTGTTGCCGGCTTTTTGATTTTCAATGTCGCTTTGGGAATATTCGGGGTACTCTGGTATTCGATTAACCGCCGCCGCGGAGAAATCGGATTGCGGCGGGCGGTCGGCGCCGATTCGAGTCAGATATTCAAGCAGATTACCGGTGAAGCGCTGGCCCTGGCCACTTTTGGCATTATTGTCGGGATATTTGTGGCCATACAGGCGCCGTTGCTGCAATTTATCGAAGATATCAGGACCTCGACCTATATTTTGGCAGTGGTTTTTGCAGCCGGTATGATATATCTTATAATTACGATATGCGCCCTTTATCCGAGCCGGCTGGCTGCCCGTATTCAGCCGGCGGAGGCGCTTCATGATGAGTAACTTTATTGGTCCGTAAACGTATAGCATTATGGATATGCAAGCTGCGAATGTACTAATAGTCGATGATGACAGCGCCGTCAGATCCTCGTTGAGCCTGATGCTTAAACAAGCCGGCCATAAGGTGATTTCCGCCGATTCTCCCGAGAGCGCCCTGAGCCTCCTTGAGCCGACTCTGCCCGATCTGTTTATCATTGATATGAATTTCTCGATGAAGACATCCGGCGAGGAAGGGCTGGCCCTGCTTCGGGAAATAAAGTCGGTCTGCCCGGACCGTCCGGTTATTCTGATAACCGCCTGGGGGACCATTCCGCTGGCGGTCGAGGGGATGAAAATCGGGGCCGTCGATTTTATTACCAAACCCTGGAACAACGAGCGTTTTCTGCAGTCGGTCAGAACGGCGCTGAGCCTGTCCCGGCGCAGTAATGTCGATAAAAAAAGAGTCTCAAGCCGGGATGAATTAAATAAGCTGTATAATTTCGATAATATAATCGGTATCAACAAGGAGCTGCTGGCGATTTTGGAAACGGTCGGCCGGGTCAGCACGACCGATGCCGCGGTTCTTATCATGGGTGAGAGCGGTACCGGCAAGGAGCTGATCGCCGAGGCGATCCATGTCAACAGTGATCGCTGTAACGGGTCGTTTGTCAAAGTCAACCTCGGTAGTATCCCATCCACGCTTTTCGAAAGCGAGATGTTCGGACACAGAAAAGGCTCCTTTACCAATGCCCTGTACGATCGTATCGGGCGCTTCAAAATGGCGGATGGTGGGACGATATTTCTCGATGAAATCGGCGATCTCGATGCCGCCAGCCAGGTCAAACTTCTGCGTGTGCTTCATGACCGGAGTTTTGAGGTCCTCGGTTCATCCGATAATGTGACGGCTGATTTTCGATTGATTACCGCCACCAACCGCGATCTCGAGGATCTTGTCAAGAACGGCCGTTTCCGCGAGGACCTGTTCTATCGAATAAATCTGATAATGTTAAGATTGCCGCCTCTCCGGCAGCGCAAAGAAGATATCCCTTTACTGGTGCATTACTTCATTGATAATCTGAAGACCATCTATGGGCGGAATAACTTGACCGTGACCGACAGTGCGCTCGACTGGCTGAGTGACCTGCCGTGGCCGGGTAATATCAGGGAGCTGAAAAATGTTGTCGAGCGGACGGTGCTGGTAAGCAGTCACGACCGTCTCGATCACCCTGACTTTCAGGCACAAATGAACCGCACATCGGGTACTATCAGCAGCGGCGCCCTGCCGGCGGTCGGGACCATTACGCTGGAAGAAATGGAGCAATCCATGATAAAAAAGGCGCTTGAGTTTCACGGCAACAACATCAGCAAAATCGCCCGATCACTCGGATTGAGCCGGGCGGCGCTGTATCGACGGCTTGAAAAGTACGGCATATCAATATGAAGCTTCGCCACAAATTCATAACCTTTGCGGTTCTGGTGCATGTTCTTATTCTCGGATTATCGATATTACTGATCGAGCAGAGCCGTTATCTTTTTCTTGTAATAGAAATCTTCATCATTGCCAGCCTGGTTGTCACCATTCATCTTTACCGGGCCTTTCTCAAACCGCTCAATCTGTTGACGGCCGGGATAGAATCGATCAAGGACCGCGAATTCAGTACCACTTTTCTCAAGACCGGTCAGCATGAACTGGACCAGCTTATTGATGTCTATAACCGGATGATCGAGCAGCTGCGGAACGAGCGCGTCAAGCAGCGTGAGCAACACTTTTTCCTGGAGCGCCTGATCGAAGTCACGCCGATCGGCGTCATAATTTTCGATCTGGATGAGAAGATCAACATGATCAATCCGGCCGCCCGGACCATGCTCGGACTGCATGAGGATGAAACTTACGGCTGTTCGCTGGATGATTTCAAAGACGCCCTGGGAAGCCAGCTGGCCGGGATGAATCCGGGCGAGGTGCGCATTATCCGGGTCAGCGGTGTTAAAACATACCGCTGCCGCAAGTCGCAGTTTCTCGACCGCGGCTTTCACCGGCATTTTGTCGTCATCGAGGAATTGACCAGGGAAATTATCGCCTCACAGAAACGGGCCTATGATAAGGTAATCCGGATGATGTCGCATGAGGTGAACAACTCGGTCGGGGCGGTCAATTCGATTTTACAGAGCTCGCTTAATTACAAGGAGCAGTTGACGCCTGATGACCGGGCTGATTATGAGAATATTATCAAGGTGGCGATCGAGCGCAATATCAACCTCAATGAGTTTATGTCCAATTTCGCCAACGTGGTGCGGATACCGCCGCCCCAAAAAGTGCCGTATGATATTCATAAACTGCTGGAGTCGATCGGCATCCTGATGGATGCCGAATGCCGGGGACGGAACATAGAGATACGCTGGAAACTGGCGCCGGTGCCGCTGATGGTCGAGGTCGATGTTCAGCAGATGGAACAGGTGCTGGTGAATGTGTTCCGGAACGCCATCGAGGCCATCGACACCGGCGGGACCATTGAAGTGCAAACCGAAAACTCGAATTCACAATTTCTGAAAATCATCGACAGCGGCGAAGGGATTTCTTCGCAGGCGCGGCCGTACCTTTTCACGCCATTTTACAGCACGCGCAAGAACGGCCAGGGGATAGGTTTGACGCTTATTCGCGAAATACTCATCAATCACAATTTTTCGTTTGATCTGGAGACAGTTCAACCGGGCCGCACCGAATTTCGGATTGATTTCAGCGACGCGGGTGTGATGGCGTAGGGTCTTTTCAATCAGTAGTCAATCTTACAAAATAGTAATGGTGTCGGGTTGATGCACCCGACACCATTTGGATACAGTCTCTCCCGGACTGACTTTGACAGCCGTTCGCTTATAGTGAACAGCTTCTTTTCTTTACAACGCTCCGGCGAGGCGGGCGGTCTCGACAATGATGTCGCGGCCGCGCAGGATACCGACCAGCTTGCCGTCTTTCAACACAGGTATGTTGATCAGCTTGTGCTCCACCAGCAGATGAATCGCTTCCATAATGGGCGCCTCGACATCGACAAAGACCCGCTCTTTGACCAGACCGCTGATAGTCAGTCTTCCGAAGACCTTAGTCTGCGCCAGAAACATCCCGGTGAAGAAACTGGCATAGGGCGAGTCACTCAGAAATGAAGGGATAAGCAGGCTCAACAGATTGGAAAATCTGACCAGCCCCAGAAAGTTCTCATTGCGGTCAAAGACGAGCGCCGAGCGCACCTGGCCGTATTTGGACGTCTCCGGTACCGGTTTGGTATAGGCCTCATGGATGGCCTTAAGAACGGTTGTAAGCGGATCATCGATATACACCTTGGGATACAGGCTCGGCGGAGCCATCAGTTCGGCGATGGTCGGCTCGGTCATGGGCTGTTCCGCGCCTTTTTCCAGAAGCGTATGTATCCGTGCGGCCAACTGGTCGATATCGACCGGTTTTTGCATGAACTCGGTGATGTCGAGCCGTATTCCGGCCAGGGCGGTATAATAGTCGCCGTGCCCGGTCAGGATGATGACCGGCAGGGTCGGGTCATTCTTGCGGATGCGCTGGAGCGTTTCGATACCGCTCAGTCCCGGCATTTTCTGATCGAGCAGGATGACATCGGGACGCTGCTTTTTGATTTTTTCGAGCGCTTCCTCGCCGCCGCAGGCTTCTTCCACATTAAATCCCCGCCGCGAGAGTCCCTGTGTCGTGGCCCGCCGGAAATCGGCTTCATCATCAACCAGCAGCAGATTCAATTTTGTTTTATTGTTATCCATAATTGGTACTCCTTCAAACTTATGCCGACGGCAGGCCGCCGAATCCAAGAATGCCCCAGTAAAACATACTCAATACAATCAAAAGCGCAAAGGCAATAATGGTGCAAACGATGCCGGCCCGCAGGAAATCTTTAGCCGTAAGATACCCGCTGGAATATACGATGGCATTGGGCGGGGTGCCTATAATCAGGAGATATGCCATCGATGAGGCGCAGGCGGTAACCAGACCCATGAACGGCACCAGCGTCGTTCCGGGATTGGCGACCGAAGCCATATTCAATGTAATCGGGCCGACCGCAGCGGCGGCGGGCCCGTCGGCCATCAGATTCGTCATGAACACCGTCACCGCGCCGCCGGCACCGAGCAGAATTGTTCCCGATTTGAGCCCGATAGCGGCCAGTCCTTCCACAATGGAGCGGGCCATCCAGTAAGCGGCGCCGGTTTGATCGAGCAAACGTCCGAAGACAATGGCTCCGGCATACAGCCAGACCACGCCCCAGTCAACCTTTTCCTGATAGTCGCGCCAGTTGACCACCCCGGTCAGAAGATATGCCACGGCACCGGCAATGGCGATCACGCCGATACCGAGGCGGACGCCGATCAATTTTGTGATGAGCGATTGCTCGGTAATCCACCCGAAGAGCATGACAAGAAATATGATCAGCGCAATAACCTGTTTTCTGTTCCAGCCGCCCATATGATCGATATCTTTCTGCAGCGAGATCAAAGCGGGGCGGAGGTCCTGTATTTTCGGCTTGAAAACGCGGTTGAGGGTGATCCACAGGACCGGCATCATGATGATGACGAACGGCATGCCATAGAGAATCCACTGACCATAGCCGATTGAAATGCCGAACATGTCCTCCAAATATGTCATGATGATGACATTCCGGGCGCCTCCCGATGGGGCGCCGAAGCCGCCGATGTTACAGGCCATGGCGATGGTAATCATAAGCAGCTTGGCCAGTTCGTTATCTTCCGGGACCGACTTTGTCAGGCTGTTGGAATACAGGATGACGCCGATCGGCAGGAAGATAGCCGCCAGGGCATGATCCGATATAAACGACGCCCCCGGTGAAATCACAAGAATCATTATAAAGGTGACCCATTTGACGTTGGGTTTGGCGAGGTACCGGAAGATGGTCAGGCAGATACGCTTATCGACACCGGTCTTGACGAAGGCGGCGGCAAACATAAGGCTGCCCATAATAAACCAGCAGGCGTCGGACCAGAACAGTTGGGCGATGTCGCTGCGCGATACGATCCCCGAAAAGACAAGAATCAATCCGATGCAGAAAGCGACACCGGGCAGAGGAATCGCCTCGGTGACAAAACAGACGACGACAAAGGCGACCATGGCAATGCAGACAAGAATATTTTTTGCGGCTTTGCTGACGTCTTTCTGTTCCTTTTCGGTCAGCATGCCGTAGTCGAGTTTGTCGTTACGAAGCTGTCGTCCCTGCATCAGAAGATTGTCGACAACTGTTTTATCGGTACCTTCGATGAGGGCACGATATTGTTTGAAGTGAACGTCTTCGCCTCGGACCCCGGCCTTTTGAAGTTCCTTATCACTTCGCTTGAGGACGGTTTCTTTTCTGGAGACCCCCTGTTTCATACATGCATCAAGCGCTTCCACGGTCACTTTTTGCCATTGCTCGATATCCTGGCGGTCTTTGCCGAATAGTTGCTGGGAATAGAAGTTCTGGACATATTTCTCTCCCATGGTGTATTCGACGGCAACATCCAGCATACTTCGAGGAATGGGCAGCATGATAATGATGACGAACAGTGCCACCGCAATCGAGAATCGCTTGTAGTCCACATAACGATCGTAAGCCGATGATTTAGGCTTTGTTGATTCTTGCATTGTTACACACCCTTTCCCATATATTTGAAAACCGCATTCACCGGGCTGCTGCCCGGTGTCTCCGGTGGATTATTCCGGGAACCTTCTTCGAATTTCATCGATCAGTTTTTGCTGCTGCTCGAAATAGACCCGTTTCTTGTCCTGGTAAAGTTTTCTGATGGTCTCGGTCAGGTCATCGATATCCGGCGGTTTTTTCAGATATTCGCTCGCCCCCAGCCGGACGCCTTCGAGAGCGGCCTCGACCGAAGGATGGCCGCTGAGGAGGATAATTTCCACGCTGGGAAAATCCTTTTTGACGTGCCGCAAAACTTCCATACCATCCATCCCGGGCATCTTGACATCCAGAATCATAATATCGACCAGCTCGCTTCTGAGCATGCCGAGGGCCTGCTCGCCGCCGGAAGCGGTGATCACTTCCATATTGCGGCGCTGCAGCACTTTTTTGAGCGAATCAAGAAAATCAATTTCGTCATCGACAATCATGAGCCGGATCGGTTCGCCGGTGTCGATCAGCGGGAAGCCGCTTTCGGCGGCGGCCGCTTTCTTTCCGGCGGCGACGGCATGATGAATGCGCTTGGCAAGTTCATCCATGTCGATCGGTTTGGCCAGGTAGTCGGTAATACCTTCCTTCGATGTCTGGAAAGCATCGCCCACCGAAGCATGACCGGTCAGAAGAATCACCGGCATGTCGGGATATTTCTCATGAATCTGCCGGAACACTTCGACCCCGTCGATATCGGGCATTTTCACATCCAGGACAATGGCGTCAAATACAATTTCATCGATCTTTTCAAGAGCGGTGACGCCATTGGGCGCAACATCCACTTCGAATCCCCTTCTGCTCAGTGCCTTCGACGAAGAGACCAGAAATTCCTCTTCGTCGTCAACGAGAAGCAGCTTGTATTTTTTGGTGCCTTTATCCATTGTAACACCTCTTATTTATTAGGCTTATCCGTTTTCAGTTTGATTGGGCAAAATTATTTTCATAGTTGTACCACGGCCCTGCTTGCTGGAGGCCTCGATAGTTCCGCCCCAGCTGTGCACGATGCCGTAGCAGACCGATAAACCCAGCCCGGTTCCTTTGCCGACCGGTTTGGTCGTAAAGAACGGCTCGAAGATACGGTCGAGTTCGCCGGGCGTGATGCCGGTACCGGTATCGGTGACTTCGATGATAATCGATTTGGCCTCGCGATGCGCACCGACGATTATTTCACCGCCGGAAGGCATGGCATCGACACTGTTGTTTATCAGGTTGACAAGAACCTGCTCGAGTTCCACCGGATCAAGGAGCGCCCGAGGAAGGTTCTCTTCGATATTTTCATGGAGATTGATATTGCGTACGGCGGCATGACGATGCATCAGGTTGACAATATCCATCAGGCGCGGTTTGATATCGGTCAGCTCCAGCTTTGATTCCTGACTCCTTCCGAACTGGAGAAGTTTCTTGGTGATACCGGCGCATCGCTGAACCTGGGTCTGACATCGCTTGACCGAATCGAGCGCATCATAAATTTCTTCCTTGCTGCTGTTGGGGTCCTTGAGGATATCGGCGATATTGGTCTGCTCGGCACTGATGATGGCCAGCGGATTGTTGATTTCATGGGCCAACCCGGTGGTCAGTTCGCCGATCGAGGCCAGTTTGGCCGAGCGAACAAAGGCGCGCGATATTTCTTCACGCTCGGCGGTGGCTTTGTCGATCTGGGCGGTCAGATGGCGCGTGGCAAAAAATGTGATAAGGGCCAGGAATATGACCGCGATCAGAACCACGTACGCTCCGTTGGCGATGGCCTGGTTGACCGGCGCCTGTATGTATGACTGATCCTGCTCGACGACCAGCATCCAGCGATTGTCATTGATCCAGGTGGTCACCAGAAGTTTGTTGACACCGCCGATAACGGCATGGTGATCCTCGACACCGGTATGTATGACAGGGGTAATATCGGGCGCGTTATCGAGCAGCAGTCCCGATTTGGGCGGCGACTGATAGAGCCCGTCGCGGTTGACGATGTAAGAATCGCTGCCGGGTCCGAGAATGCCGCTTTTGACCAGGGCGCTGAATTTCTCGCTGTTGATCGTCGCCCGCAAAATCCAGCGTTTGTTATTTTCGATAGTCTGAACGGCGATTATGCAATGAGGGACCTGTCGAAAACCGGGAAAGACATCGCTGATATATTTCCCGCTGAAATTGACTTCCTTGAACCAGTCGGCATCGCGGTAATTGCGGTCCTGAAGTTTGTACGGGCCGACATAGGCCAGATGATTGCCGTCGGCATCGATCACGCCTAGGTCGATAAAACCTTCATCGCTGGAAGCATTGAGATTGTTGAGAAGAATCTGCAGGCTCTCATTGCTGGACAGTTCGCGGGAGGTGTGCGATTCGGCGGCCAGCTGCAGCAGGTGGAGTTGTTCGGATAAATAGGCTTCGATGGCGTCGGCGTGCCCCTGGACGACGGTACGCATTTGCTCCAGCGATCTTTGTTCGAGCAACTCGCCGAAAACGATCCATGATCCGAATCCGGCAAAAGCCAGCGGGACCATAGCGGCGAACAAAAGAACCGCCACAATGCGCCAGCGAAGGGCCTTGCCCGCTCCCATAAACTTGCTTATTGCATCATTTGCCATAACATCTTCCAGCCGTTTTATATTTGTTCTTTCAAAATGACGGTTAAGCAACAGGTGTGCCCTAATTGTCGAAAATCTTATAAGATTATATATTACAATGTATTAGTAAGATAAAATTGATCTTGACAAAAAGTTGATATATATTAAATTGAAAGTATAATTTCATTTTGAAAGACTATTGTCATGAAAAATGCCGAGAGCCGATTTCAAGATCCGGATTTTATCGCGGAAGTGCGCAGCCGGTCATTTCGGGAAACACTCAAGATCGCGGCGCAGGTGGCCCGATTCGATTCTTTGGTCCTAATCAGCGGCGAAACCGGGGTCGGCAAGGAAGTAGTGGCGCGGTATATTCACTGGCTGTCATCGCGGCGGGACAACGCCATGCTGACCATCAACTGCGGGGCGCTGCCGGAGACCCTTCTCGAGAGCGAGCTTTTCGGGCACAAGGCGGGCTCGTTCACCGGCGCCATCAACGACCGGGTCGGCCTGTTCGAGCAGGCGGCGCGCGGGACCATTTTTCTGGATGAGATCGGCGACGTTTCGAAAGTGATACAGATCAAGCTGCTGCGGGTGCTTCAGGAGCGCGAGATTCTGCGGGTCGGCGAAAATATTCCGCGTAAGGTCGATATTCATATTATTGCCGCCACCAACCGCGATCTGGATCGTGATGTGCGCGAGGGGAATTTCCGTAAGGATTTACTGTACCGCCTGCGGGTGATCGAAATTCGGGTGCCGTCGCTTCGCGAGCGGCCGGAAGATATCGTGCCGCTGACCGAATACCTGCTGAAACTCCTGGCGAAAAAGCTGGAGCTTCCGAATTTGCATCTCGATGATGACTGCCTGGAGCGGTTTCAGACCTATTCATGGCCGGGCAATGTCCGCGAGCTGCAAAATGCGCTCGAGCATGCCGCGATATTGAGCGGTGACGGCGCGGTGCGCGCGAAACATCTCCCGCCGCAGATTATCGACCCGGCCAAAGTGTGGCATGAGCTGGATAGAACAATACCGCAAACGCTCGAAGAAGTGGAACTGGATCATATCAGGAAAATGCTTCGATTAACCGGCGGCAACCGGGCTGAAGCCTCGCGGATTCTGGGTATCGGCCAAGCCACGCTCTGGCGCAAGATGAAGATAATCAAAGGGGAGTGAGGGAAGTAATCACTTCGATTTCAACTGCTTCTCAACTATTTCCAGATTCTCCCGGACGATTTTAGTGCTGGGGTGTTCATCACCCAGAAATTTCCGAAAGATGTCTAAAGCGCGCCGGAAATGAGGCTGTGCCCCTTTCAGGTCGCCGAGGTCTCGCAGGACATCACCCAGGTTGTTAACATCAGTGGCTACATTGGGATGATCATGACCATAAGCCCTTTCATCGATTTTCAAGGCCCGCTCATAATGAGCCTGTGCCGCTTTAAGATCGCCCATGGCTTTCAAGACAAAACCCAGGTTGTTGACATCTATGGCCACCTCGGGATGATCAGAGCCGAACGCTTTTTCATCGATTTCCAAGGCGCGTTCATAATGCGACTTTGCGCCTTTGAAATCGCCCATGTCTTGCAGGACATCGCCAAGGTTGTTGACAAGTGTGGCCACCTTGGGATGGTTGTGACCATAAACTTTTTCAAAGATTTTCAAGGCCCGTTCAAGCAAGTTTCGAGCTTCTGCGAAATCGGCACGTCCCTTTAGATATAGACCAGCCTCATTTAACAGCCATGTTGTTTCATTTGGCAATATTTCAAGCCGTTCAGCATGTTCTGTCACCGTCAATACATGCGGCATCAATAGCTTACTTTGCGACCATGTGCTTAGATCATGCTCTTTAAAAGGAAATTCTAAATTTATTAATTTTGCGGCTGATTCTGCCCATTTATTTCCGGATTCACTTTCGGCCAGGTCGCGGGCGACCGCTTGAACCAGACGGTGTACTGATATTGAGTCACCATCCAACTGAATCATTGAATAATGCCTGAGTGCAACTATTGCCCGATCCAACCTAAGGGGGTCGGCTACTGTATTGGCCAAAGATTCCGGATAATATTTCTTGCCACTAATGAGAAGTTCCTTGGGGATATTGTCAGGCGCCAGATAGGCGCATAGCATGAGCAGATCATGAGCGCCGGGGGCTTCAGTGCGAGCCTGCTCCATGGCCAGATTCCAGGTGGTGGCAACTGTCTCCGGATAATCAATGGGCGGTTTGGCTCCCCCCCAGAGTTCTTTCCTTCGTGTTTTGAATAACTCCAGATAGTCAGCATAGTTTATATCGGTTTCTTCGATATAAGCAGCCGCCTGTTCCAGAGCCAAGGGGAGATCGCCTAATTCATTGGCCAGTTTGTCGGCTCCGGGCTTGTCATCCAGACCGGACCGTTTAATCAGGAAATCGACAGCTTCCGAGCGCTCCAGGACTTGCACTTCCAGTGGTTCCGCGACACCGCGCCAGGCATGATGTCGGGAAGTGATTATCACATGACCGGTGCTGCCGGGTGGCAAATATACCCGGATAGTCTCCGGATCGGGAGCATTGTCGTACACCAACAACCAGTCTTTATTTTTGCCAAGCCAATTCCGGACAGCCTGAACTGTGGCTTTTTGATCCTGAGCCTCGGCTTCCGGCAGACATAGGGCCGCGGCCATTGAAGCCAGATCGCCGGACAGCGTGGCACTGTCTTCGGAGCGCAGCCACCAGACCGCTTTATATTCGGCGGCATAACGATAAGCATACTCAAGGGCAAGCTGAGTTTTGCCGACGCCGCCGAGGCCTTTGATGGCTTGTGTCAGGGCGGTTGTCTGCCCCGAGGTCAAGGCTTTGTGAAGATTATCCAGCAGAGATTCCCGTCCGGTAAAATTCCGGTTTCGCTGGTGGGGGATATTCCAGACCGGCGGCAATTGACCGGGGAAATTGGGTTGTTCCTTAACAGTCCGCTCCGAAGCGCCCGGAAACCCCGGTTTTATATCCGGTTTGGCGCGTTCCTTCTTGATACCGGTCAGGAGAGCTTCTTTGGCGGCTTCCTGAGATTTTCCGACAAAATCGATATAAACAATGGCCTTGAGCAGGCCGGTTAAATCGCATTCCCGGACTCTAATGGGAATTAGTTTCCTTTTCGATCCAGTGGGATCATCGACAAAAGCTGCCGCCCATTCCGGTTGTGTAAATATCGATTTCAAATAGGTTGGAGACAGCAGGGCAATTGTCCTCTCTGCCTCGGTTGCCGCCTTATGCATTTCGAGAACGAAATTACTTCCGGGGCGAAAATCCCACGCCTGCAAGACAGTCGTATATTTGGCCTCTTCGAGCTCCCACGCGATCCACTCGGCCCATTGGCGGTCCGCGCTATTATAGCTAATAAAGAAATCTTTCATCGATTTGCCTTACTTCTGACTTTTCGCTTTTCGAGCTTTGATTCCGACAAGCTGACTTATAATAATACAAGATTAGTAAATCTACAAATGAAAAATTGGTTTGATTTTCGGGCGGTGTCGGGTCACAGCCTGTTACCGATCATTAAAAACGGCCATAAATATAGAACAGATGGAACCGTGGTCCCATCTGCTCTATTAGATGAAAAAAGGAGAACCTAGAAAAAAATTCACCCTCAATGGCGGCAGGAAATATCTTCTATATTTCAACTACCTCCATCATAAGTGAAATTATTAATCTGTTTTCAGAAAGTCTTTTGCCCCTGACCAGGACACCATCATTAAAATAAAAGTCGGTTAGCTCAAGAGGGCTGCCGTCAAGGCCGATCAACTGGGTCTCACTATTGATTATACCGATTTCCGGGACATCTTTAAATGTGACTGTTCCAGTGGCGACATCTATCGAGGCCGAAACGGCCTTAAATTGTATATAACCGTCATTAGTATTCAAAATATCGGCGACCGGCTCGGCCGGATTATTCTCCGAGCAACTCTGGCCCAGAACCAGAAGGATCGCCGTAACCAGAAGAACCACCTGATAGAATCTTGATTTCATGTCCCTCTTTCTTTGTTTACCACAGAAATTATGGCATAGAACATGTTTCTCATTTACCGTCTGATATACAGAGTATATTCGTTCTGATTTCGTGCGTGTTCGGAAGGCAATTTTTCAGATTTTTCAGGATTATTTCGGGAAATTAATCACCGTGGAAAAAGCAGTTATTTGCGTGATAAAAAAGGGACGGCCGGAGGGCCGTCCCGCAAGGCGAATTTGGGACCATTTGTTAACCGACCGGAGGCGGCCCGTTTTTGTAAAGATACTTGATCAAATAGGCCAGATCCAGAATCGTGACACTCCCGCTTCCATCGGCGTCGGCGGAAATAAGGGGAATCGGCGCAGGTCCTCCTCGGTACAGGTATGAAATCACAAACATGATATCCAGCAGGTTGACAATTTCATCATGGTTGGCATCGCCTGACATATATGGCTCACCGACCATTTGCAGGGCAGCGGTCATATTAATCAGGCCGTTTCCGAGCATGCCCTCAATACCGGGATTAAGCGAATCGACATTAGTGGCGGTCTGATTTATGATATTATAGACATCATCCCATTCGATATCGGGGTTCAATGAATAGATTAATGCCGCCAATCCGGTAACAAAAGGCGCGGCGAAACTGGTTCCGCTCCACCAGCCATAGAGAGTGTCCAGATAGGGTGCGTAAATCGCCGTTCCGGGGGCGCACACATTGACTTTAACACCGAAATTCGAAAAGTCGGCCCGGTAGTTAAGCGAGTCGAGGGCGGCCACCGCGATACAATAATATCTCGAAGCCGGAAATGGAAAGATCAGGTTGCTGTCGGTGGAATCATTGCCGGCCGCCGCAATCACCATGACATCATTGTCTCTGGCGTACCTCAGGGCGTCATCGAGAGCGACATTTTCGCCAATCATGCCGAAACTGATGTTTATAACCTTGCAACTGTCGGCGATCGCTTTCAGGACGGCGGCGGCAATATTGTAACCATCGCCCTCACCGGTGGTGTCCAGAACGCGGTAGGCATAAATATGGGATGCCGGCGCCACCAGCTTGACGACACCGGCCACAAATGTCCCGTGTCCGGAACATGAACCGCCCGGCTCATCATTGGCGATAGAGTCATTATCGATAAAGTCCCAGCCGGAAAAAACGCCGCCCGATTTTTCGACAAATTCGGGATGATCGAAATCTATGCCGCCATCCAAAATGGCCACATTGACATCAATCCCCTCGGTGATAATCTGGGCCGTGGCCAGATCGAGAGTGGTTGCGGCCAACTGGGTTTCCAGATCGCCGATACCCTGGTTGTCCAGGAAGGGCTGGCTTCGCTGGAACGGTTCGGGAGCGGCCAGATAATAATTGGCCCCGCAATACTGGACCTCGAACCGGGTATTGATCATGGTTGCGAGGCTTTCGGGATCCTGACCCTCGGGAACGATCAACAGGTAACACTTGATTTGCGGCTGGTAGCTCCTGACAGTCGTGCCATATAGAGTATTGATAATTTCAATATCATATCCGGGCTCCATCCGGCAAACCAGTTCCTCAGGGTTGGAGCCATTATTCAAGCCGGAGCCGAATGAGTGCGGCAACAGCAGGAGCAGCCACCCCAGGAAAATTATCAACGATGTCTTATGAATTATTTTAATTTGCATTTGATCCTCCCATGTCACCCGCGCCGGATATGAAAAAGGCCGCCCAATGATAGGCGGAAGGGTATTGCTCCCTGACCATGTTCGAAGCATAGCGGGCCGCATCCTGAATGTTTATTCCATTGAAAAATTTATCGTAAAATGCTTTCATCCAATAAGCCGTGGTCCGGTCGGAGACCGGCCAGTAGCTGGCAATTACATTACGAGCGCCCATTTCCAGCAGGGATCGCACCAAACCGGTCGATTCCTCGCCGGGCATGGCCACCTGTTCCCCGGACCGGCAGGCGGCCAGGGTCACCAGACCCACATGGAACTGCTTCAAGCGAAAATCGGCGGCAAAGAGCGGGCCATCCTCAAGAACCAGATACGAATAAAACGGGTTATCGGTGCGCAGTTCGGCATGTCCGGTGAAATGCCACAATTGTGCCTCGCCGTGGGACGGCCATCCTGCCCGATGGATCGGGTTATGAATGACGGCCCGGTCACCGGCATGTCTGGAGAAAATTTTCAACTCATGGCTGCTGTAAGGCAGATTCTTGTCCGATCCCCTGAATAGTTCGATTTTATCCGATCCGATTCGGATGCTTCCGGCATGCAGGAAATGCCGCAGACTTGGTGCAAGGATAAAATGATGGCGCTCGGCAAGCCGTCTGCCGTCAACGATAAGAGCCTGCCACGGAAGATTCGCCAATTCTCCTTCGGGAAGTATCAGCACCCTGGGGCAGTCGTGTTCGATTTTCAATGGGGTCCAGAGCCATTCACCCAATTCGGTCCAGAAAGCGGTTTCAATATTTTCATCGGTCTTTTCGCCCAGATAGGAGGCAAGCAATTCGCCTTCCAGAATAAAGCGCCAGCGCTGCATGGCACCGGCCAGTCGAACATAACCATTGTGATAGCGGTGCAATTTCGTTTCGCCGGATCGGTGCACAAAGGCGATAATTTCATCATTTTGAATATGGAACTGAACTACCGGCATTCGACGGGAAACGGTTTCAATATTGCTCAATAACTTTTCCACCGGTGTTACCGATTGATCGCCGGCTGTCTCGGCGGCAATCAATTCATTGCGAACTCTTTTTTGAAGTTGCGTCATTGCCTTATTTATCGTCGCTGGTGAGAGAGATCTTTCGCCGGTTGAGGGAGAAATATGATGAGCCAGGGCGACAACCTGATGGGCCAGTGCATCCAGTGATTCTTCGACATGGCGCCGTGCCGGTTCATCGGCGTTCATCGGTCTCAACGGCGACCAGACACCGGCCGTCTTATATCTTTCCGACCAGATTGCGGCCATGGAAACATCGTGTTCCAGTTCGGAATTTATCAGCCGCAGGTGCGGTGAGCTGTAGATGCGCCCATAGGCGCTTCTCAGTTCCAACGGCGGAAGCTGCGCCCGCACGGAGTCGATCCGCTCGGCCGCTTGGCGCCATCGCCGGCGAGCGGCATCAGGACGACCCTCGGCATTTTCGAAGTCGCCATAGGCCGTTTGCCAGAGTGCATACAGGTGCGGAACATTGCGGGCCGCGCCGTTTTGTGCCAGCCGCTCCAGGGCCTTTTTTGCCTTTTTCGAATCGACCGCTTCATGCAGATCGCAAACCGCTTCCCAGAGCGGCAGTTGCGCCTGGGCAAAATGCTTACGTGCCGATTTGATCTCGGTCAATCGGGATTTCTGATTCCGCCCGGCCAGATCGGCGGCCAGCAGATGAACCACACCGGTAAATCCTTTATTTTTCTCCGCTGTGAAACCGGTCCTGGCACGAGCCATGGCGGTCCTGGCCTCGCGTTTTAAACCCAGTGCGGAAGCAGCCTGACCTCTGAATAAGGAAGCTTTGACTCGTTCGTACCGAAGTTTGAGTTTGGCGAATTTTTTCTCAACGTCTCTGGCAGCCTGAAGAGCATCCGTATATAGGCCCAGACTAAGATAGATTTCGGCCCGGTCAAGCGAGCAGAGAGACTCCCCTCGGGGATCTCCACCCTCATGATATGTCTTTTCACAGGCGGCGAGTTCCAAAAGGGCCATGTGATAATTCCCGCTCAGCATTTGCAGCCATGCAATTCCATAGCGGGCGTCGCATGAATCGAGCGCGTACCCTTCGTTGTCATAAATTTTCATGGCCTGCTGATAAAGCGCCTCGGCCGGATGAAAATCAAAAAGCTGTACGAGTGTATTCGCCCGATTGTAGTAACACCGGGCCACGGCGATACGATTGTCGGTTTTTTCAAAAAACTCGGCGGCGGTCCGATATAGCTTTTCCGCTTCGCGGTGCCGGTCCTGACGATGAAGCAGGTTGGCATAATTCACCTGTGTCTGGGCCAAATCGGTTTCCGAGCCGAGAATATTAAATGATTTTATGGCGCGATTCGCCGCCTGTCGGGCTTTGGCAAAATCGCCGAGATACATATAGACATCGACCAGCGCCCGATCAATCCGGCCGCGAACCAACGGTTCGGGTGTGGCCAGTTTTCTTGCTTTTAAATATGCCCCAAGAGCTTCGGAATGAGCGCCGCTCATATGCGACATGCGGGCCAGGGTCCGATATGCGGTCAATTGCATAGTAAGGCCACAGGCTTCGGCTTTTTTAATAAAAGAGCCTGCCATTGCCCTGGCTGATTTCAGGGAATGTCGCGCCTCTTTCTGGATCAGGGCATCGCATTCCTTGGCGAGTATATCTTCAGTGAAATCCTTGATATGGCCGGTACTCAGAAAGCGGCGTGCGGCTATTTCAAGCGGCGGTTTTTCCATACTAACTCCGGCAGTCGGATATCGAACGCATCGGATTTGAGAGAAATTTTCCTGGGGGGTTTGGTTCCTGACCATTGATAAAGGCCGCTCTTGTCAGGCGATATCATTTTCTTGTCGGCCTCGACGACAACTGCGACATCTGATTTGCTCTTGACCTGTGCCACCAGCACCCAGCTCTTTTGAAGGCGCTCCGCGCGAAGATCAAAAACAATATCATCGGCGGTGAAGCGGAGTCGGCGATGCTCGGAGGCGACTTCGCTGCGCACTCCAACCGGTTGAGGTATTGCCCATGAGTCAAAAGCGATAAGCGCCGACAGGCGTTTGAGTTTGCTCCGGACCCCGGCGCCTTTCATAATCGCAACGGCCTTATCCACCCAGGCTTTGGGCGCATCGGGCAATGCGGGACGATTGGCGACAGCATAAATCCTGAACAACTCGGCCATTTCCCGGCACTCGACACATTCGGTCAAATGCCCGGGCAGTTTCTCCGGCTGCTTCTGCGCAAGCTCAATCAATTCTTTTCGACTCAGATGTCTGCTCGTAATATTCCTCCTTATCTTCATACATTACAGAGTCGATTTAGCGTTATTTCGTTCTCCCGCCCCCTGATTTTTCAAAAGAATCTGCTTAAGTCTTTCCAGACAGCGGCGGCGAAGAGGACCCAGGGAATTTGAAGATATTCCAAAAGATATTGCAATTTCTTCATATGACTTATTTTCGGGGGCAAAGAAAAAGGCCTCCATAACCTGCTGACAGCGCCGGTCAAGCTCATCCAGAGCGATTTCGAGCCGGGCCTGGTTTTCCAGTTGCTCCAGTTCCTCGTCGGGAAGAAGAGCCGGGCTGACCAACTCCGCCTCTTTATTGACCGGGTTATTCCCGTACCGGCAGGATGAAGTATCCGTAATTCCCGAGTCTCGGTCCGCCCGGCGGCGAAGCAACAAAGCTTCCCGCTTGGCCGTAGTCACCAGCCAGGCCGAAAGCCGCGACGGGTCCTTTAATTTTTTGCGGTTTTTGTAAAGTGCCAGCCAGGTTTGCTGGAAACAGTCGGCGGCATCCATCATGGTCAACCCGGCCCGGGTAGAAACAGCATAGACTAAAGCCTGGTAGCGCTTTATCAGCTCTTCCCAGGATTTGCCGCTATTGGCAATAATTTCCTGCCATAATTCCGCGTCAGTCTTGAACATTGCCGCTTATTCCATCCAAAATCCGACCATTTATCCAACCTGTCTCATTAGCGAGAAGCTTTTCTACCGGAGCGAGCGAGAGAGCATCTCAACCTACTTTACTGCCCGATTCATGGCGCTGAAAGCCAGACTGTATTTCTTATATGGTCGTTACTATCCATGAAATCACACCATTATAATAAACAGCATATGTTCAAAATTGTCAAGCCTTTACGTGGATGATGCCCCGGCGATCCGGAGCGCAAAGATGTGTTTTAACGGGCCGGAAAAAGGGGAGTGATTTATTACGCCGTGGAACTGATGCAGATGTATCGATAGATTTGACCTTCAGGTTCTGCAAATCCTAAACGGTATTATTGTCTGCCCGGATTCCTGTAATTATATGCTGCTAAGGGTGAGGCAGATATAAATGGCATGGCCGAGAGCTTTCGGATTCGTTGAACTTATCCGAATTGTCGCATTTTGATTCAGGTCCTGTTCCATGATCAGCTCAGGGTTTTCCACCGGCTTCCAGCTGAATTCCTGTCCGTCAACATCCACCACCAATTTCTGACAGGGCTGATCCTCCTCTGTGAAGGCGACAAATTCCAGCTTGTGGGAACCTTCCGCATTGCGAAACATCCAGACTATCTCCTTTTGATTGCAGTCGATTCTGGAACAGATAATCTGGGATCCCGTGGTGTCATGCACCACGACAATAACGGTATCGACGATGATAGTGGTGTCTGATGTATTCAAAGTATCCAGGTTATAGATGGTATCGACTCCGGTAAATCGACTGGGTGGTGCGACATTTTCAATGTCCAAAGGATTGGAGCAATTAACACAAAAATTGACGACCATGCATAATATTGATAAAGCGGCAAGGACGATAATTCGTTTCATCGGGCGCCTCCAAAGGCTATATGGGTCGAAACGGCGAAAAGAAACTGGCCGTTCTTTGCTCGCGACTTATTATCATCGGCACGACGGTGCATCGAGGGATTATATGCTCCCGTAACCGAAAGGAACTTAAATGGGTAGGCCCGCAAACCGAGCAGCGGTCCTTCGGATAATTTTACATACTCATAATAATCCTGAGAAATTTCCTCGATATGCACCCAGCCGCCGAGGATGCCCACCGGCAGATTCTCATACGGGAAGATAATCAGGTTTCCGCCGACAAGACGGCGCCGGGTATCAAGCTCCTGGCCGTAATAATCGAAGGTGCCGTTCCAGAAAGTGTGCCCGACGATGCCTTCGGCATGTATGAACTGTTTATATGTCAGGATACCGGAGGCGGTGGGGATTCCCCCGAAGGGTGAAGAAGATACTCCGAGGCATAACTGAAGGCCGAGATTTTCCGTGAAACTGCCGGGGACCTCTTTCACTTCGGTGAAATGTTTTTCAATGGGCGGGCGATTTTCGACATTGGCAAGCCGGGAGCTTATATCCTGCAGGTCCATATCGACACGAATCCCGGCATAGCGGAAACGGGCTGCTTTCTCCTGTGAATCATTGGACTGAATAATAATTTGCGTTGAATCGACCTTGAACTCATTGATCAACAGATTACGAAGAATATGCGCCCGGCCCAGCGCCAGGGACGGATTCTTGGCGTCATGATTTTCGCGGTATTGATTGCCGTCGGAACCGCCCGTAACAATGGCCCGGGCGAGAGGGTACTTTTGCAGGGTGTCCGAGATTGCTTTCAGGTCGGTCATGTATGGCTGGAATAATTCCTTGTTTACGCTGCCTCCGACTCCCAGCGGAAAATCGGCGATGATTACTTCCTGGGGGAGAGCGATTCCCGCAAGCAGAGCCAGGCTGACGATGGTATAAATTATAAGTTTCATAAGTCGGCCTCTAATCTTTTGCCGGCAGATCACCTGTTCTATGGGTGAAGTGTCGAATGTGGCTATTTTTATTGCCGGGGCTCAGTCATACCGGCAGGGAGAAATTCGCGATCTGGCTGGTATCGCACCGGTTTTCAGCGCCGGCTGCAAATTATTGCATTTTTCATGTCGAGGTCCCAGCTTCGAGCCCCGAAATCCGGGCTCCATTTTCGCCATAAGTATGGTATTTGGAGCGGATTAGGATGTTTATCGAATATGATTAGAGCAAAAAGTGTTCCTGATTGGAATAATCAAAAAGAAGGTCGGCCTATACGGATAAGGATAATAGTCAGAACATCCGACAGGATGAAGTCCTGCGTGCGGAAAGAAACCAAAACGGACCCGTGGCAAGTATTTTTACCAGCCTTTTTTCCTGGCGATGCTGGAAATTTTCTGGTCAAGTTCCTCAGTGAAAAGAGCCAGTTTTTTTGCCTGGGCAGCTTCAATTTTGGAAACCAGGGTTTCGATCTCGGCCGGTTTTTCAAGAAAATCGGCGGCACCCATTTTGACCGCCTCGATCCCTTTCTGTATCGTACCCTGACCGGTCAGCATGATAATCTGAAGCGTCGCATCTTTGGCCAGCAGTTTTTCCATAGTTTGAAGGCCGTCCATTTCGGGCATGGCCAGGTCGAGGATAATAGCGTCAAAGTTTTTCCGGGAAGCCAGCTCGATGGCTTTGAAACCGTTTTCGGCGGTTTCCACATCGAAACCGCGGGCGATCATCCGCTGAGATAAGATGTCGCGAAAATCCTCTTCATCGTCAACTATTAAAACTTTGACATTGGCCATATCTATTTCCTTTCAGAGTGCTGTTATATACAATCCCATGAAAACAGTTAAACCGCCAGCGGGAAGCTGAAATAAAATTTTATTCCGGAACTTTCGGAGACAGTTTTCAGCGTTCCTCCCGCAAAGGCGGTAATATTTTCAAGATAAGCGCTGTTCATATCACTCTTTATATCAGTCAGTTTTCCTTCCATAATAATAACGGCATCGGCGCTCTCCGATTTTAAGGATATTTTCACCAGATCGTCTTTCTGCGCCGATAAGAGTAATTCCTTGAGCGCCTCATAGAGGATTTTCCTTACCAGGTAGGCATCAGCTTTAATCTCGATTGGCGCCTGCGGGATATCCAGTTCCATGACAACCGCTTTGAGATCCGCAAATCGTTTTGTCAGGGCGCCCCAGTTTTCAAGCATCGTGTTGGCATTGAAGGCCGCATCCGGCTCATCGGTACTGTGGGCAAAGGAGTTCAAGTGTTTGACGACGCCGATTCCCCGCTGTGAGTTTTTTCTGATTTTGGCCGTAATCTGTTTCAGTTTTTCCTCGGTCAGGGCCATGCCGCCGGAGGGAGCGGCCATGAAATCCTCGACCAGGCCCGCCGATTGATCGATTATGGAAAGGATATTATTCAGCTCATGCGTGACCGAAGCCGTAATGATCCCGAAGAATCGCAGCGCCTCCTCCTCATTGAACGGCGAGGAGGCCTCCTTTTTATCATCCGTCATTGGGCTGCCAGCGCCTCCTTCATGACTGCTACCAATCTGTCGATATTGATCGGTTTGGGAAGGTACTCATAAGCCCCTTTCGGTAAATCATCGGTAGTTTCCGGTGATCCATGACCGGTTATCAGAATGATGGGGACCTTGGGGAATTCGCTTTTCAGAACGCGCAGGGTCTCGATACCGCTGATTCCCGGCAATTTCAAATCGAGGACGACTATATTAAAACGCCGTTTGCGCATTTTCTGAATTGCATCGGCGCCGGTCAGACTGTATTCGGCATCGATGTCACGATAGGTGAGACGCTCCTGCAAGGTCGTAACCAGTTCTTCTTCATCATCGACAAGTAATACTCTAAATAGACCCATAGTTTACCCCTGATAGGGAATGACTCGGCCCGCAGTCGGCAGTATGACCTTAAAATCAGTGCCTTTACCGGGTTCGCTTTCCACTATTATTTCTCCGCCCAGTTTCTGGACAATATCCTGCGTTATGGACAATCCCAGGCCGGTCCCGAATTCCCCTTTGGTCGAGTAGAATGGTTCGAATATATGTTCCAGCTCATCTTTGGGAATACCGACACCGTTATCAGTGACGGTAACGGCAATTCTCTTGCCGTCCGCCTCGGCAATGGCGATATCGATGGATCCGCCGTTGTCAACCGCCGCAAAGGCGTTATTTATAATGTTAAGAAAGACCTGCTGAAGCTGGCCCCGATCGCTCTGAATAGTCGGGATATTTTCCTGGAAATTGTAACCGATTATGATATTGCGGTGCTTGATTTCGGTGCTCTGAAAGCCGACCACTTCCCGGAGAAGATCGCCAAGGTCGATGGTCTCGACCTTGTTCTCCATCCGTTTGGCAAAACCCAGAAGCCGCCGCGTGACTTTACTGCACCGTTCGACCGAATTGGTGATGGAATTGGTGATGGCCATGAATTTATCGCGGCTGGGAAAATCTTTTGTGTGGGTGATGAGATCCTCGAGCAGACCGGCCTTTTCATTAATAATTGCCAGCGGATTGTTTATCTCATGAGCAACCCCGGCGGCCATGCGCCCGACGGTTGCCATTTTATTGGTGTACTCGATATTGTGGAATATTTTAGCCCGCCGGCGGTCAAGCTCACGGAGCCGTTTGACGGTATGACCGGCGCCATAAAATATCACAATCAAGATCAGGACGATACTCAGAAGGAGAAACCAGATTATACCGGCACGATGATAGGCCCAGTGTATATAAATATTCTCGTGCTGCTTCAGCACCATCAATATAAACGGTGTTCCTTTTATGTATGAAAAACCCCTCGTGTTCATACGTCCGTTTTCATTGAACTCGTCGACCGTCTCGACCAGTTGAATTCTTTTGGGAACAGGGATGCTCATTTTCTCCATGACTTCACCATAGAAAACGGAGGGTGTCTGGAGGATACCGTCACTGTTGACGATGAAAACATCGGTGTTCTGGTCAAGCTGGGTGGTCGTTATCTGCTCGCTCAGAAGCGACATGTCGATGGTAGCCCGGAAAACGAAGAAACTGCTCTCATCGATTTCATGTTTGAAGGCAATCACGAAATGGGGAAGTTTGCGATGTCCCAGAAAGACATCGCTGACATAGACTCCCCTCACCAGCACCTCACTGAACCAGGCCTGATCCCGGTAGTTGCGGCCGACCAATTCATAGGGCCCGATATAATTGGTCTGGATGCCGTCGGCATTAATAACGCCAAGATCGACAAAGCCGCCGAATGAATTGTTCAGATTTTTTTGAATCGACTTCAACCCTTCGGGACTGGTCAGTTTCTGATAAGGCTGTTCGTTAAGAATAAGCGACAGCGCCGACCGGCGCTCCTCGATAATAAATTCAAGATTCCTCTTGGTATTGGATAATATGCGGGTAACGGCATAACGGCTTTCGGCGATATAGGCCTCTTTATCCTGATAAAAGTTAATGATGACCATAATAATAAGCGGCGCCAGTGCAACCAGCGATGTGGCGATCACCGAACGCCGTCGGAGTTTTCGGTAGCGCGGCAGCCCCTCACCGGTTGGGACCATGCTGCTTTCCGATTCACCGATACCTTTTTCCCAGGAAGAATCTGTCATATGTTCCGCAAATAAATTATTAAAACATTACAGTCATTCCGAATCCGGTTTCGACCGGTTTTCCGGGTCCTCGGTTGTGTCGGCCTTCAGACGACTGATTTTCTGATAGGCGTCCCGCATCACCTTGGCGAGAATATCGATATCGACCGGTTTTTGCAAATAGGCAAATGCCCCCAGTTCTTCCGAGATGGCTTTTTCCTTTTCGGAACCATGCCCGGTAAGAATAATCACCTCGACATTGGGATAATCTTTTTTGACGCGGCGAAGGACCTCGATACCGTTTATTCCCGGCATCATCAAATCAAGGACCATAACATCAGTCTGGTTCCTGCTGACAAAATCAATTGCCTGCTCGCCGTCATAGACAATCGAGGATTCCAGGTTGCGTGTCTGGAGTCTCTCCGAAAGTGTCTGGACGAATTCCTTCTCATCATCGACCAGCAAAATTCTGGGCGGCAGATCCATATTGGCCCAGGGGTTGGTCGATGATGCCTGGAATTTGGGGCCCGGGCGGACATTCACGTCGGTGACACCTTCGATACCCCGGGTAATCTGGATCAATTTCTCCTGATGCTGCTTCATCCGGATCACTTCGTGGTCGATCAGCAACGTTACATTTCCGTTTTCCGAGAAAACCTCAAGATCATAGCCCGCTTTCGTCAGAGTCAGATTGATTTTTGCACTCAGCAGGAAATCCTCGGCGGAGCTTTGTGACCTCGGTGTCGTTTTCAGCTGGTCGCTGCCGGCATATTTTTTAATAATCTCCACGGCCTGATCAATCGACATATCGTGAATTGGAATGACAATATCATATATTTTTGAGTCATAAGGGGTGGAATCAACCAGCTGGCCGGTCCATTGTCGCATCTTTGAATCATAACCGTGTATCATGCCTTCCGCTTTTCCTTTTGGAATGGACAGGGATTGAATTGCCTGCTCGACACGGTAAGCAAAATCGGCAATAACGCATACCCGAAGTATATGGGTGATATTTCGCGGCAGAAGATGCGCGGCGGAGCCGAGGATTACACAACTATCTTCCAGAATGAGTTTCGCCAGAGCCATTTTAAGAAAGGCAATATTTTTTTCTCTTTCCCGGGTTATTTTGTTCAAGGTGGGAGTTTCACCCTGAAGGGTTTGCTGAAGTTTCTTCTCCGGAATATCGAATTCGGAGCTTGCCTCGGTGATCAGGATTTCATCGATCCTTTTATAACCAAGGGTTTGTGCTGTTTTTTCGGCGATTTCATCGCCGCGGCAAAACGAACCGCTGAAAATAGAAATTATTGCCACAGGTTTATCCCTTTCCAGCCATTAAGCCGCCCATAATTGAAAATAATATTACTTGAATGTTTTGGCAAGCCAGAATCCATTTTTTTGTGGACAAATCGGAACATCCGCAAAATTGGCGATTTTCATTTTTCTTATAATAATGGGGTAAAAAATAGAGAAAAAAACCGAAAATAATGATGGGAGGCAGTGAAGGTGAAATTTGACTTGCGATGTTGGGGATAATCCCATAATTTGCAATTTTGATATCAATGGAACTGATAAAAGATTTGATTTGTGTGTGAAGGCAATTTTAATACTTTTAGAATGCTCCTGCCGACATGGATTCGGCATGAAATATCGGCCACTGATGTGGTTGTCCGGCGAAAGCAGTAAGGCTTATGTCCAATAATAGCCGCAATTCCCGAAAGCCGATTATAGCAAGATTCCTGCCGTTTCTGGAATGGTTTAAGGGCTATACCATACATCACTTCCGACTGGATTTTGTCTCCGGCATCACGGTGGCACTGGTTCTGGTTCCGCAGTCGATGGCTTATGCGCAACTGGCCGGCCTGCCCGCATATTACGGCTTATATGCCGCCTTTTTACCACCTTTGGTAGCATCCCTGTTCGGGTCCAGCCGGCAGCTTGCCACAGGACCGGTTGCCGTTGTTTCATTGATGACGGCCACGGCGCTGGAACCGCTGGCCACGGCCGGAAGCGAGATGTTTGTGGCCTATGCCATTCTCCTGGCTCTGCTGGTCGGACTTTTCCAGCTTCTGCTGGGCGTTTTAAGGCTTGGGCTGGTCGTCAATTTCCTGTCGCACCCGGTGGTGAACGGTTTTACCAATGCGGCGGCGCTGATTATTGCCTCATCACAGTTGGCCAAAATTTTCGGTGTCAATGTCGTCCAAGCCGAACATCAATATGAAACCGTCTATAATATATTCAGGGCGGCGTGGTATTTTACGCACTGGCCGACCCTCGGTCTGGCCATTCTGGCCTTTATTATCATGTATGCCATACGCCGGATAAATCCGCGGCTGCCATATGTTCTGGTTGCGGTGGGAGTGACAACGATTATTTCCTGGGCGACCGGTTTTGAACATAATTGCGCCATGAAATTGAATCAGATAAAGAGCCATGAGGCCGTCAGGACCATAAATCAATTTAATGAGACCGTTGACAGGATTCAGGAACTGGTCGATCAAAGAATTCAACTCGGTGCGGATATGAAAAAGGCTGTCGGTGTCTATGGCGAAAATTCTCTGGCGGCCGCTTCGGTTCATAATGAATTATCGCTTTTGAATATCGAAATCGAGGAATTGAAAGAGCGGAACCAGCTGCTGAAGCAGCAATTATGGATGATACACCTGAAGTCAACCGGGACCCACGATGGTGCCATGGAGTTTTATGATCTTCAGACCAATATTGCCGGGATGCAATATGATCAATATAACTGGCGGCTTCTGGTGGGGAACAGGCGCATCGACAGCGCCGCCGTCAGGATGGCCTGCGGCGGAAGTGTCGTCGGAAATATCCCGCGTGGTTTACCGTCACTGATTTTTCCCAAATTTGATACCTCGGTAGCTTTTAATTTATTGCCGATCGCCATTATCATATCTCTTCTGGGCTTTATGGAAGCCATCTCGATTGCCAAGGCGATGGCCGCCCGGACGGGGCAGAGGCTTGATCCCAACCAGGAATTGATCGGTCAGGGCATGTCCAATATTGTCGGCTCGTTTTTCCAGAGTTATGCCGTATCGGGCTCGTTTTCGCGGTCGGCGGTGAATATCCAGTCGGGCGCGGTGAGCGGGTTGTCGAATGTCGTCAGCAGTCTGGTCGTGGTGATCGTGCTGATTTTTCTGACGCCGCTGCTGTACTATCTGCCGCAGGCGGTTCTGGCCGCCATCATCATGATGGCGGTGATCGGCCTGCTGAATGTGAAGGGATTCATTCATTCCTGGAAAGCGCAGAAATATGACGGCATTATCGGCCTGATCACGTTTGTCCTGACGCTGGGATTCGCGCCGCATCTCGAGTGGGGCATAATGGTCGGCGTCATTCTGTCGCTCGGATTGTATATGCTGCGTAACATGAAACCGGATATTGCGCTGCTCGCGAAACACCCCGACGGAACCTGGCGCAACAGCGAGCGTTTCGGCCTGGCGCGATGCAAACACCTGGCGGTGGTTCGGTACAACGGCTCCCTGTTTTTTGCCAACACGAATTACCTTGAAGATAAAATTCTCGAGCTGGTATCTTCGATGCCCCACCTGAAACAGGTCATCATCGTCGGCAACGGCATCAACGAGCTCGATGCCTCGGGTGAGGATATCCTCTCGCTTCTGGCCGACCGGCTCCGCGAAAACGGCCTGGGCGTTTCGGTAACGGGGCTGAATGATTCGGTTCTCGACGTCATGCGGCGGACACATCTTTATGAGAAAATCGGGGAGAACCAGCTTTTCCGCAACGTAGCCAGGGCCATCGATGCCCTGCACCGCGAGGCGCATATCGGATCGGATGAGGCTCCCTGCCCGCTTCTGGAAGTGGTCTACCTGGACGGCGACAGCGGCGGCAAACCCCGCTGGTAAAATGATTTCAGTCAATTTCTCTTTTGTGAAATTCATAAATCTTAATAACCGGTCGAGGGCACCCCGCTTGTCATTCCCGTGGAAACGGGAAGGTGGATTCACATTTGAAGTGCAACAATTGCTCTAAAAATACTTCAGACGGTGTTTGAAAGTCCAGACATTTTCTCGGAGTATTATTATAGAT
>PGXB01000025.1 GCA_002838945.1 candidate division Zixibacteria bacterium HGW-Zixibacteria-1 | reverse complement strand
CGCTGAAGAATATTACAGTAAAGCGATGTCCTTAAAACCTTACAACAGTGAACTTATGAAGGAAATGGGTCAATTATTAATAGAAGACAAAAAATATGACATGGCTATAAAAATCCTTAAAAGAGCGCAAAGGATTTCACCTGAACATATATATATAACCGAAAGTCTGGCATTAGCATATATTTATAAACAACAATTTGATTCTGCGTTTTCATTGGCTGATGTTCTCTTTGAAATGGATAAAAACTCACCAGGCGGTCATCTGGTGAAAATGGTTATTGCGTTGTGGAATAATGACCAGAAGACAGCTCGAAAACATTACATGGAATATCTAAAATACGGTCAGGAAAGATCCGACTACGAAAGAATACGAGAATATTACCACCACCTTAATGAATAATGAGCAATCGTAGCAATAGCAGGTCGGGGTCCGAGATCATGAGCGTCAGCGAATGAGCGAGAAACCCGACATTTTTTGAGATGGAATTTTGTCGGGTTCCTCATTCGTCCGAGGACTCATTCGGAACCCGAGCTATTATATTTATATCTTAAGAGAAAGGGATTGTATTGGATAAAAGAATAATAAGTTGCGCGGCGGGAGCTTTTGTGGCCATGATTCTTCAAAGAATAATCGGTAATATATGGTTACCGTGGTTTATAGGCGGGATTGTGATGTCAATAGCGGATGACATCATCTGGATTCCCAAGGAGAAGCGGACTGTTCCACGAATTGTCATGTCAATGTTGATGACAGGTGTCGCTGCTTCAGTCGCCGCGGTACTTGCCAATAAATTTATATTTCCGAGTTAACTAAGCGCGGAAGTTATATTTTTACCGGGGCATCTATAAAATACATCGGTTAATAATCAACGCAATCACTCTTCGCACGCCGGTGGTGGGGCGAAGAGGCTGTCGATTGATTCTTCCGTCCTGATATCAAAATATTCGATACAGGTCGTCATTACTGTCATCGTGCCGTCTTCGTTCGACTTTATCATCTTCTTGAAAGCGGCAGCCATCTGAGTCATCATATCCGCTATCTGAGGATCATCCTTCCCGAATGAATCGGAACTGTCGGCGATATTCTCGCTCCCTGCCGAATCGGGTTGGGGCATAATAACTTCCATGACCGTTTTAATCGGTATCCCTCTGGCGGAGAAACTCAAGCCGGCGAAATTTGTTAATGGAGCGCCAAGAGGACCGATCTCCGTCGCCAAAGCGGCCAGCGCCTGACTGTTATCGAATCCGGTCAGCCGATTATATTCCGTTTGATATTCCTGATAGATGTCGGCTCCGGGGGCCTCAGAACTATACCACAGCTTATATGAAAATATCATTTCGTCCCGCGATTTGGCCGAATCGGGCGCGGCCGACCGGCAGGTGATCAACCGGCAGGGGTACCCATTCACGATCTCCACCGTATCCGATGAGTCGGTTGTGGTGACCCACTCAATTGTTTTCATAATACTATCGGATTTTTTTGACTCGGCGGTCTTGAATATCTCATATTTCGCCATGGATGTGTCTTCTTTACCGGGGATGTATGCCGACAGGGTTGTTTCCCGGCATTCTCCGAGAGAGTCGATATTCCACCCAAGTTTCTTATCAAGGCGGATTAAAGAAACCCCGTTTTCGGTGGGAAGATAGTCCGACATCATAGCCATCATACCGGTCGCTTTGCCTTTTTTGTCTTCGCGCGACCCAATGACGTTCATCCAGGTTGTTATATTGACTTCTGACCCGCCCATGCCCATAACGGTGACAGTCTTCCGGGAATGCATGACCAGCATTTCCGATTGCGATTCGGCCGGGCCGTAAGAAATTAATAATAATACAATGAACAAAAAACTCTTCATGATTACCTCCGCGACAGTTGAGATAAGATATGTATTAATTAAACATTAAGCAAGAAATTTTTCAGCATTGCATGATATACATACCGAAGTGATGACCAATTGGTTTTAAATGTTGATTACCAATAAATAAAAGAAGCATCCATTAAAAATGGATGCTTCTTCTCACAAGGATTCTTGGTGGCGGTGAAGGTTGAGGTCGATACCTTTAATACTCTAAGATAAATATATCAAATATCATTCTGATTGTCAATCCCCAAATACTTTAGCTCGAATTTCGCAAAACCAACGGTGTTGAGCCACCACCCCGAATTTGAATATAATCTTGTCCCTTTCATCGCCTTATTTGATCTCGACCAGCTCCAGTTCGAAAACCAGCGTTTTGCCGGCCAGCGGATGGTTGGCATCGACCATAACCGAGTCGTCCTTGGCACCGGTTATCAAAACCGTAAACGGCGTCCCGTCGGGGCGCTGCATCTCGAACTGCATACCGCTGTCAACCGGAACAGAATCGGGGAAAACCGCCCTGGGAATGGTTGCGATCAATTCCTGGTGAATGTCGCCGTAACCCTCGAGCGGCGGAATGGTCACTGACTTTTTTTCGCCGACGGCCATGCCGATAAAGCCGATCTCGAAACCGGGAATAAAGGTGCCGCTGCCGATAACAAACTCAACCGGTTCATTGCCGTAGGACGTGGCAAACTGGGTGCCGTCCTCGAAATTTCCCGTATAATGGGCCTTGATCGTGTCGCCGTCTTTGACCCGTCGTTCCTTGGAACATGCCGTCATTAAAACCGCCAGCAATCCGATCAGCATCAAACCGAAAACAAGCTTTTTCATCGATTTCAATCTCCTTAAATCTTTATTTTATCCGGCAGCGGAAAATTGCTTTTATCCATCTACTGGATAAACGGGAATATACGACGCCGGACGGCAATTCCAAGCTTAAAATGGGGCAAATTTAATAAAATTTGTTCATTCCGGGACCAAAGGTTTGCATTTGACAGGCTCGTTTATTTGTCGTAAATTCACCCTCATCATGAATATGCCCAATAAATTAACGCTGGCGAGAATCATTCTTTCGCCCATTTTCATGTCTTTCTTTCTGGTGGATAATGCCTACAGCCGGATATTCGGATTCATTCTTTATATCATTGCCGCCGTGACCGATCTTTTCGACGGCCACTACGCGCGCAAATACGGCATTGTTACTGGTTTCGGGAAATTCATGGATCCTCTGGCCGACAAAATCCTGGTTTCGGCTGCCTGCATCGGTTTGGTTTCGATGGGCTATGCCCGGGCATGGATGATTGTCCTGATTATTGCCCGCGACTTTTACATAACCGGGCTTCGATCCCTGGCGGCCTATAAAGGAACCGTCATTCCGGCATCGGCCATGGCCAAGGTAAAAACAGTCCTGCAGATGACGGTTATCTCATTTATTATGCTGATAATAACGCTGGATTCGGTATTCCAGATTTACCCCAGCCCGCTGAGTTCGCTGCTTGTCTTCGATCATCAACTGGTGTATGATATCATTCTCGGAATCGTTACTCTATTGACCGTCTATACCGGCTTCGATTATTCCCTTAAATACTACAGTATGATAAAGAACGTTCTGCGATGAATAAGACCTTCCTCATCAAATTTTTCGCCTCCGGTTTCTATAGCAGCTATAGCAAAATCGTCCCCGGAACAACCGGCACTATCCCGGCCTGGCTGATCGCCTATTTTCTGGTCGGGGATAACAGCCATGCCGTCATAATCGGAGCGGTCGCCCTGACCGTAATCTCGGTCTGGCTGGCTTCGCTGGCCGAGCCGATTTATGGTCATGATGCCAAAAAAATCGTTATCGACGAATGGGCTGGTATGTTCATCACGCTGATACTGGTGCCGTTCTCTTTGCTGAATTATATTATTGCTTTTGTCGCCTTTCGCGGTTTTGATGCCGTCAAAATCTGGCCGGCCAATGTCGCCGAGAAGCTTCCGCGGGGATGGGGCGTTACGGCTGATGATGTCGTCGCCGGGATTCAGGCTAATCTTTCGACACACTTGATTGTATATATAATAAAATTGTATATTTAGTCCGCCCGATCATATACAAAGGAGCACAGAGTTATATGGACGTCGAATTAATCAGCATTGGCGATGAGATCATTACCGGACATACGGTCGATACCAACACTCCATATATCGCGCGGCGGCTGGCCGAAATCGGCCTGAGTGTAGTCTATCGGACTGCCGTCGGTGATGATCTGACGCGGATGGAAGAAGTCATCCTTCAGGCTCTCAAGCGGACCGATGTGGTTATTGCCACCGGCGGACTGGGGCCGACCGATGATGATATCACCAAAAAAGGCATCGTTAAAGTATTCAAAAGAAATCTGGTCTTTCATGAAGACGTCCTTGATGACTTAAAACAGCGCTTCGCCGCCCGGGGTATTGAGATGCCTGCGATTAATCAAAATCAGGCTCTGCTGCCGCAGGGGGCGGTCTATCTTCCCAACCGCATCGGTTCGGCGGTCGGTATCGTGATTGTCGAGGGGGGAAAGGTGTTCGCATCGCTGCCGGGCGTGCCGCGCGAGATGGAAGTTATCACCGATGAAGAATTAATACCTTACCTCCAGACACATCTCGTCAAGCAGGGGCATCTAAAAATTCACAAACTGCGGACAACCGGGATCTTCGAATCCGCCCTGGCCGAGAAAATTGCTCCTTATATAAAACTTCCCGAAAATGTCCGGCTGGCCTATCTGCCGTCATTCAGCGGGGTCGATTTGCGGGTAATCGCCTCCGGCGGCACCCGGGAAATGGCGGACGAGGCGGGCGATAAAATAGTGGCGCAACTTCGCCAGTTAACCGGGAAATATATTTATGGCGAAGGTGAAGATACCCTCGAAAGCGTTGTCGGCAAGCTGCTGACCGAGCGGAGCGAGACGGTTTCGACCGCGGAATCATGCACCGCCGGACTTCTGGCCGGAAAAATCACCGACATTCCCGGCTCATCGAAATACTTCCTCCAGGGGGAAGTCACCTACTCCAATCGGTCGAAAATAGATTTTCTGGGTGTTCCGGCCGAAACTATTGAAAAATTCGGCGCTGTTTCCGGCGAGGTAGCCGAAGCCATGGCGGCCGGTATTTTACAGAAAGCAGGGACCGATTATGGTATCGCCATAACCGGTATCGCCGGCCCTGACGGCGGCACCGATGAGAAACCGATCGGGACCGTCTTTATCGCAGTGGCTTCTAAAAAAGGAGTTGCCTCGAAAAAATTCATGATGTCGCGTGACCGCCAGTCCAATCGCGGCCGGTCGGTATATGCTGCCCTTGAAATGCTTCGCCGAACCATCCTGGAGATCGAGTGATGCGCCTTTTTATTGCCATGCCCTTACCGCCTCAAATCGAGGAAGCCCTCGGTAAGATAATTCTGGCCCTGAAACAGAGTCGGTCCAGTGTCAAATGGGTCGCTTCAGGCAATATTCATCTGACGTTGAAATTCCTGGGCGAAACCGACGAGAAGAAAGTTGATAATATTATTGAGAGTATTAAGCGGGTCGGCGTCGGCCATAAAACGGTAAAATCCCGTCTTGAGGGACTGGGCGGTTTTCCGAACCTGCGAAAGCCGCGGGTTATCTGGGCCGGGTTATCGGAGGGTGTCGATATTCTCGCCAAAATTGCCGCCGATATCGAAAACGAGATGGAAAAACTTGGCTTTGAGAAGGAAAACCGGCCTTTTAAGAGCCATTTGACCCTGGGGCGTGTTAAAGACACTTTCGGTCTGGCTGAATTAACCCGGGCAATAGAGAATTATAAGGGCCGGCCTGAAGATTTTATTCTGAATAAGATTGTGCTGTTCAAATCGACCCTGACTCCCCGCGGCCCGATTTATGAGCGCCTTTTTGAATTGGAATTGCCCAATTAATAGGTTCTTCAAAAAAAATCGCCTTTTTTATTTTTTACTGACAGCATTTGACAGTGCCCTTTAGTATATATTTGTTGGATAGATTGAAAATGTGATATTGATTGATAATTGAAGTTGATATAATTCTATAAAAAAACGGAGTTATGGTCTTGGCAAAAAAGAATGTAAATAAAAGCGAGGTGAAAATGGCGGTCGTAACACCTGACCGGAAAAAGGCGCTTGAAAGCGCCCTTCAGCAGATCGAAAAATCATTCGGTAAAGGCTCGATCATGCGGCTTGGTGATGAAGCCGCGGTTGTGATGGATATTATCCCGACCGGGTCGCTTGGGCTCGATTATGCCCTGGGGGTGGGCGGTGTCCCGCGCGGCCGGGTGGCCGAAATTTATGGGCCGGAGAGCTCCGGCAAAACGACTCTGGCGCTTCATTTTATCGCCGAGGCGCAGAAAAAGGGCGGAATCGCGGCCTTTATCGACGCCGAACATGCTTTCGATGCCACTTATGCCAAGGCACTGGGCGTCGATGTCGATAATCTTTTGATCTCCCAGCCCGACACCGGCGAGCAGGCGCTCGACATCACCGAAACCCTGGTCCGCTCCGGCGCCATCGATATTATTGTTATCGACTCGGTGGCGGCGCTGGTGCCTCGGGCCGAAATCGAGGGTGAGATGGGTGACTCCCACATGGGTTTGCAGGCCAGGTTGATGTCACAGGCGCTTCGTAAATTGACGGCGGTCATTTCCAAATCGAAAACGGCGGTTATTTTTATCAACCAGATCCGCATGAAAATCGGCGTCATGTTCGGTAATCCCGAAACGACCACCGGCGGCAATGCTCTCAAGTTCTATGCCACGATCCGGCTGGATATCCGCAAGATCGCTTCGATCAAGGAAAACAACGAAGTGGTCGGAAGCCGCACCCGCGTGCGGGTGGTGAAAAACAAGGTGGCGCCGCCGTTCCGTGAAACCGAATTCGATATCACCTATGGCAAAGGGATTTCGCATACCGGCGAATTGATCGATCTGGCCTCGAATCATGATGTGGTGGAAAAATCGGGCGCATGGTACAGTTATGGTCCGGACCGTCTCGGGCAGGGGCGCGAAGCGGCCAAGCGGTTTCTCGACGAGAATGATGATATCTGCCGGGCGATTGACGCCGCCGTCCGCGAGAAACTGGGCATGATCCCGCCAACAGCCAAAGCGAAAGAGGAAGTGGAAGAAGAGTAATCGAAAATATTTTTTATAAATAAAAGGCAGGATGATATTGCCGACGGCAATATATAGTTCTGCCTTTTGTTTTTAAATTGTCGGGGATTGGTAATTAGTAATTACACATTCGCCAGGCCGGAGGGGCCCATCAGTTCGGCGAATGTCCTAAGAAGCTTCTGGTCGTACTCTTCTTTCAATTCGAACATCGTCTTCAGAGCCGGGAAAGTATCCTTGGCCTTTTGATAGACGCGCTCGGTCGTCATGGCATCGAACGTATCGACAATCGCCACGATGCGGCTGGAATCATGCATTTCACTGAGATTCAATCCGTTGGGATACCCTGACCGGTTGCCGCGCTCGTGATGCTGCAGGACGGGATAATATGAGGAAGCATCGATCAGGTCGGTTCCGGACAGGATTTCCACCCCCCACTTGGGATGTTTTTTCATCAGCTCGAATTCCATGGTCGTCAGCGCCGAGCGCTTGTTGAGAATCCGTTCGGATATTTTCGATTTGCCGACATCATGCAGCAGCGCGCCGGTTCCGAGTTCATGAAGGAATGTTTCGTCTTTCATGCCGACCTGCTGCGCCAGAGCAACCGCAAACGTGCAGACGTTGACCGAGTGAGTATATGTATAATAATCGAAAGAACTTATTTTCAGGAGATTATGAAAGGCCGCCTGGCCCTTGAGAATGAAGCTGACCGTGTTGGACACCATGCTCTTTGACCGCTTGATATTGTCGCCATAGGTCGGATTCTCAAGAACGTCTTTCATCAGTGTCTTGGAGGTTTCATACAAAATGCCGGCTTTTCTCGGCTCCGGAATTTGCCGGTCAACCAGAATCTTATCGAGGTTTTGTTCGATGTATTTCTGATACTGCTGTCGAAATTGCTTGGAGACATAAAGCCGTGTGACTTTATTCTCCACCAATTTAGTGCGTGTTTTCTCGGTGAACGGAAGGTCGGCCGAGCGGTATAGAATCATCTCATTGCCGATCTTGATGAATAAATCAAAACTGAGAACGGTATCAATTCTCAGCGACTCGAGGTAGATCGGCATATATTTGGCGCCGACATTTGGTCTTATTAAATCTACAGCCATAAATCAGCCATTTTGTCGTTTTCTTTATTACTCTTTTTTATCGGCTAAACCGCCCAAATACTTAAAAAAATCCCCCGGTCAGGATTGCCCGGGGGAACCTATAGGAGGGAGAAAAAACCTGACTAATATCAGGTGCCATAGTTTTTGATCATCGTGAGAACCGAATTAAGGGAGGTAGTTATATTTGACAAAACCTTGGAATATCTTTTCAGCAGTTCGCTGTATTGCCAGCGCATTTTGAAGGCGTCGGTCGGGAAATCGAAAATATCCAGAAGCACCCTTTTATATATCTCGTCCATGTATCTAATTACGTAGTAAGCGAATTCGGGAATATTGCTGTCATCGACATCGCCGCGGGCCAGCCGCTCGCGGTAAATTTCAACCTTTTCCAGTATTACCGTCCCGAAACACCACGGCGTCATAATGACTCCGAAATTGGTGCCGTCGGTATAAAAACTCCTGGCCGTCTTCTGTGTAATCTGAATAATAATCTTCCTGGCTCTTAAATATGAAAGCGTTTCAACATGATTTTTGGGTGTCCCGGACATCTTGGCTTCAATGTCATCCATCTCCTCCTGACACCTTTCATAGACCTTGGATAAAAACTGGTAGTAATCATCGAAGTAAACCTTAACATTTTCAGACAGCGTATTTATATAATATCCGTTGGAATCCTTATGCACTTTCGGCTCGGCTCCGGACTCGAGTTGTTCGTTGCAAAAACCGCACTTGAATTTGTTATCCAACATGTAGTCTCCTTCTTTTTCGCTTTCATAATTGCTTTGAGCAAACAATGTGCCTTTGGCCGAACCTTCTCCCGCAGTCACGGAAATGAGTAGATAAATCATTGTAATACAACGACATGGTGATTTGTGTGTGGCGTCCGTCCGGTACCAGAATGAAGGCTGCGACATCATGCAAGCGGGCGCATATATGGCAAATCGAGCGGCAATTATGAAGTTGATTTCACATCTTTTATGATCGTATGGCAAGTTCAGCTTTATCAAGATGCTTTCGGGGATTCTTGCGGCCTGGACGACCCATGAAAAATCCGGGCGCATGGCCCATCTTTTTGCCCCCTAAAGACTAAACAAATATGAATATGTGTCGATAAGAAGACAGACTGTCAAACCGAAAAATCAGGTTTGTTAACATTATTTTTTACCCCTTGTAGGGAGGAAAACCAAATGCCAACTCCGAGAAAGAAAACCACGTACCGGAAAGCTGCTCCTAAGAAGAGAACAACTCGCAAGGTGACTTCCAAGAAGGCCACCACCTGGAAAGCTGCTCCGAAGAAGAGGACCACTCGGAAAGCCGCTCCGAAAAAGAGAACTACTCGCAAGGTCGCGAGCAAGAAGAGCAATTCATGGAAGGCCGCTCCCAAAAAGAGAACTACCCGCAAAGCCGCTCCGAAAAAGAGAACTACCCGCAAGGTCGCGAGTAAGAAGAGCACTTCATGGAAGGCCGCTCCCAAGAAAAATACTACCCGCAAGTACGCTCCCAAGAAGCGGACAGTCAAGAAAGCTACTCCGAAAAGAAAACCGGCCCGGAAGGAAGAATTCTTCCAATATGAGCCCAAGAAAAAAACCACGACCCGTCGTGTAGCCCGCAAGGCTGCTTATAAGAAAACCACGGTTCGCAAGCAGGCTCGTAAGACCAACCGCAAGAATCGGCCCATGCAGGCCAAGCCGGTCAGAAGAATATCCAGAACGCGCCGCGCCGCTGCCAAGCGCACAACGCGTGCATATAAAAAATAATTTAATATTATTTTTTTATAATTCGACCCGATCCGTTGCTTAACCGATCGGGTTTTTTATTGCCTTTTAATACAATATCTTGTATTTATGTCCACTCTAAATACAATAGAATCAATGGCTTCCGCATTTTATACGCTTTAATATTTTTGCGTTTTTTGAATTTTTTTGTTGACGTCATTCCAAAAAATCGTTTATTAGCGACTAATATTTTAAGAGAGGGAACTCAATCTTATTACAGGATAAGTATTTGTGGGAAGGAGGTGAGTCATCAGTATCTTTTTAACAACCATTTGTGCAAAGTCTTAGTATGATTTTGAAGGGCTATTATTTTATATAAGGAAGGATAATATTATGAAACGAGTGCTAATTTCTACCCTGTTTATTTGCTTGCTTGCCGCAGTAGCAGGTTATGCGACTCAGACCAGAACCCTGACCATGGGCGATGCCAATATGATCGTCCATGACGACAACAACATTTGGATGTTCCCGTCAACCCTTTATGATTATCCCGAACTGGCCATTGGTGAATTTGGCCATTACAATTTTTTTGATGGCGATGGAGGCTCATTTACAAATCTTGGCCTGCATTACAAGTTTGGCGAGAAGAAGCCGTTTGTGCTGGGAATGTATTTCAGCGTCGAACAGCCGCGCTCCGATTTTCCTTATTTCCTGACCAGCTTTGAGGAATATGTTGTCAGTAATAATCGTATGGACCTTTTCTATGCCCGCATGCTGGGTGAAAACAAGTTCGGTTTTCATTTCGGGTACCTTCACGGCTCTTTTACCGCGGACGTAGATTCCCTTTATACCTGGAACGGTCAGCCTGATATGACCGAAGAAAAAACCAACGGTTATGCCTTTGACTTCGGTTATACCATGAACCAGGGCAAAGTGGATCTGGCCGCTGGTATCGCGCTTTTGTCATGGACCGATAGAGGGTATAACGGCCATGATATAACCGAGCCGGATGGCAATATGATGTTCTATTTCCAGGGCCGTTATTTCCATGAAGTCGATCAGAAAATGACCATCGTTCCCCATGGCAAATTCATGTATGGCAAAGTTGCCAATAAGGAATATAATGACTGGGATCAAACCACCGATTTCGATATCGTCACCGATATGAACGAATATAAGATGATGGTTATGGACGGTGGCCTCGGTCTCAATTTTACTCCTGCTGCCGGAATCCTGGCTATTGCCGACTTTGGTATCGCCTTCGAGCAGGATAAAGAGAAAGTGGATGATATTATCGGTTCTGATCCTTTGGAGTATGAAACTCGCGAATACAAAACCACCTGGTTTACCCTGCCATATTTCAAAATCGGTCTTGATGCGGTCGTCTTCAACTGGATGGATCTTCGCATGGGCGCCACATCATACTGGGAGAATGAGAAAGAAACCAATGATTATCCGGCTGATTATTATTCAACCGGCGATCCGGCTTTTACAAATGAATACAAGTGGAGCTATGTTTCAAACTCAACATATCTCGGCGCCGGTTTCCACTGGGGCAATTTAATGATCGATGCCCAGATCAATCCTGAAATCATCATCAACGGCTTTAATTTCATCTCCGGCGAAAGCCAGCAAATGAACTACCAGGTTTCGTTCAAGTACAACATGTTCTAAGCCGATTAGAATATTTCTATATCAAGCTCCCGGTTTTCCGGGAGCTTTTTTTATGTACTTCCGAAAAGTTCAAGCTTGCCAATGCCGCCATCACCCGCTTATAATCAGGAATTAATATTCAAATAATCCGGAGGAATAATGCGGAAAGTTATATTCATGTTGATAATATCAATAGTCATCTTTTGCCAATTCACTTTGGCGGGGGACAGGGCCGATATTCTCCAATTGGTTCTTGATTCGGCCGGTTTTTCCCGCGCCGATCTCGGCTACCAGCCGAAAGGATACTGGAGCCGCTTTCCGCTTGACATTCCTTACCGGTTGACTTCTTTCGATGATCTTTTTGCCGAACCGCTCAAATTATATGACTACAGCAAGACCATGGCCGCAGCCGTCGAAAAATATATGGACTCAACTTTCTTGGATACCAGCTCGCTGGCCTTGTATTATCTGACTTACTCGCTCGGCGTCGATCGCAAACTGGGCGGTTTTCGTAATTACTCGCCAAATCTGATGAAAATCACCGATTCGGCCCATCCCATTTCAGAAGCGATCGATTCATTACTTGCTTATGAGCAAATTGACAGCATCTTTTCGCCCTATGACCAGTCTGTCCTTGACAGAATGGACCCGCGAAGCAGCACTCTTCAGGAAAGTGAAATCCTGCAACTGGGCATTCTCCATGACAGGGAAAAGGCGGTGGAAGAAGCCCGGCGGCTTGATTCGGCACTATCCGTCAACTCCCGGCTTATCATCGGGAAATTCATCCTGAACCTTGCCGACATCATAAAATGGCGAAATCTTGCCCTGCGAAACTGCTCACCTGAAAAAATGCAGCGCATTTATGATATCAATGATCTGGCTATAACCCAGTCGGACGGCAATGTTTATTATCCTGAAATCGATGATATTGCCAAACAGATAGATTATGCCTCGCTTCACTATGCCGCTCTGAAAGCGGCCGCCATCACTCAGGAAACCGCTGATTCACTTAAACATTATTATGGTTTGGAAAAATTCGAAGATTTTGAGATACCGACCGCTTACGGCGATATTATTTTCTGTACTGATTCCGGGAAGCCGGCCTATTGTGGCAACGGCAGAAACATCCTGGCCGCCGTCAATTTCGATGGGAACACCGAGTATAACCGCTCATGCGGTGTTACGAAAAATTTCTATAATCCGGTTTCGATTCATATCGATCTGGGTGGGGATGACAAATACATCGCGCCGGATTCCATGTCCGACCAGGGGAGCGGCATTCTCGGCATCGGCATCCTTTATGATGCTTCCGGCAATGATACTTATATCGGCAAGAATCATGCCCAGGGCAGCGGCCTGCTTGGCGTCGGTATTCTTTTCGACATGGAAGGCAACGACAAATATAAGGCTGAACTGTCCGGTCAGGGGTGCGGCTATTTTGGAATCGGGTTGTGTTTCGATGTTGCCGGTATTGACAGTTTTTACATATACGGTTCAGGGCAGGGCTATGGCGGTGTCGGCGGCGGTATCGGCGTGCTGGCCGATTACTCCGGTGATGATTTTTATGAAGGTGAGCCGTCGCCCGAGGTTTTTGACCTCTCCGATTATCATTCCGAAATGAAGATCAACGGCAATAGTGTTCAGGGGGTCGGTTCCGGACGGCGCGGTGATATTACCGACGGCCACTCGTGGGCCGGCGGCATGGGGGCCATTATCGATCTCAGCGGCAATGACCATTACCTTTCGGGCAACTGGTCGCTGGGATGCGGCTACTGGTTTGCGACCGGCATTGCTTATGACGGCACCGGTGACGATATCTATGAATCATGCTATTTCACCCAGGGATCAGGGGCGCATTTCTGCAACGGCATCCTGATCGATGAGGGCGGCAATGACAAACATGAACTCTATGAAACGGCCGGAGCGGCACTCGGTTTCGGCTGGGATTACACCAATGCCTTCCTGATCAATATCGGCGGCAATGATTCTTACCTGGCGAAAATGATCTCGATCGGATGCGCCGAGATCCGCTCCAATGCCTTTCTTATCGATATCGGCGGCGATGATACATACCGCCTTAAAGAGAACGCGCTCGGACTGGGTGCGGTCGATTTCCAAAAATACTACGCCAAACCTTCGCCGCTGGTAACGTACTATTCCGATTCGAAATCAATCGGCGGATTTATCGATATCGGCGGCAAAGATAAGTATTACTCATTTACCGACAGCACGGAGACTATTCACCCGACGGCCGCCGATAATAAATTCTGGTATATTCCAGCCAGGGCCGACAGCACTTTCGGTCATAACAATTATGGCATTGGAGTCGATATCGAGACCGGCCTCATTCCGGAACTGGAGCGCTGGAAATAGCAGCGCTTACAATAAATAGAAAAGGCCGATAAGTCATATCGGCCTTTTATTATTTTTCGGTTGCAGTCTCAGCTCTTCTGTGCCGCCGCCTGCTTTCTTTTATCGCCTTTCAGAAGAGAAATTTTCAGGAGCGGCGGAGTCACCAGCGTCGTTACCATGACCATTATTACCACCGCCGAATATGTCCCGGAATCGATAATTTTTTCGCCGTTAAGCACCAGCTTGGAACCAATCGCCGCGAAGATCAAGCCGACCTCGCCACGGGGAATCATGCCCAGTCCGATGGCCATCCTGTTGATGGACTTGTCGAAAATCGCCAAGGAGCAGGCCTGTTTGCCGATGATGGCCACCAGTGTCATGACACCCGCGAACAGGAGGATGCTGGTATTCCCGAAAGTGACCAGATCGACATTCATGCCCATGTGGACGAAAAATATCGGTATCAGGAAAACGCCGATCGGCTCGATTAATTCCTCGATATGATGCTCGCCGCGGTCGGTGAAATCCTTGTAATAAAGCTTGTCCATAATCAACCCGGCCGCGAAGGCGCCGACAATGGGGGCCAGGCCGATTTGATCGGCCACGAAAGCCAGTGTGAAACAGACCATCAGGGCTATTGAAAGAAGCACCCCCGAAACTTTGAACTTGCTGCCCACTTTGAAAATATGCGGCATCAGGAACTGACCGATAACAATGGCGCCGACCACAAAACCGATCGCTTTGGCAATAATGATAAATATCTGGAAGGAACTGATTCCTTCGCCGCCATTGCCCGCCGCCGCAATAATACCGGTCACCACCGCCAGTATGACCAAGCCCATGATGTCATCGATAACCGCCGCGCCGAGAATTATCTTGGCCTCACGCGTTCGAATCTTCCCGATATCCTTAAGAACCCGCGCCGTGATACCAACCGAGGTGGCCGTCAGGGTCGCGCCGATAAACATGTGAACATAAACCGAATGTTCCGGGAGAAACAGTAACGAAACCCCCCAGCCGAGGAAAAACGGGGCGACAACACCGAATGTGGCAACCATAAACGAAGCGGTGCCGACTTTCATCATCTCGGCCACTGAAGATTCCAGGCCGACCATGAAGAGAAGAATAATTACCCCGATTTCGGCCAGTACCTCAAGTGTCAAACTGTGCTGAAACACCTCAAAGAAGTTGAAACCGACCAGCGTCATATTACCGATAACCATCCCGAGCACCAGTTCGCCCAGAACCGCCGGCTGATGGAACCGCTCGAAAACGTCGCCGCCCAGTTTGGCCGCCAGCAGAATAATAATCAACCCAAGCAGCACATCGGCCACTTCGTTCTTGCTTTCATTGGCCGGCTCCTCTCCGGCGGCTTCTTCACCGCCGCTTTCGCCGTGGGTGGTTTGATGTCCGGCAACCGCTTCCGTTTGCTCGGCGGCGCCCGGTTCGATATCGGATGTGATTGAATCGGCCATCTGCTCAACAACCTTGGTCGTTTCCGGGATGGCGTTGGGCTGATGCTGCCCGAAAGCCATAGTATATATCAGGTATCCGAAAAGGATCACGATGACCAGAGTGAATCGCTTGTTTGACATTATTCGCGGCATAATTATTTATCTCCCCTAAATAAAATATTGGGTCAATTTATCAATTTCCGCCGCTTTGACAAGATAATTTTTGCAGGTTTTTTGCAAAAGTTATCTACAAGCCACACATTGTGTTAATTGAGCATATTAGCGATAATAGATGTAGGTCAGGAGCCTTGTGCTCCTGACGTCTTAGAAAAGCGGTATTATTGTGCGCGGCAGATCCTTCGAGGCTCAGGAGACCTGTCCACATCTGCCCGTCTACAATCAGCATCCCCAAACGATTCCGAGTCGTTTCTGACCCAAAATCGTTTGAGGCTGCCACACTTCCCGGTATGCCGGATATTTTCGGAATAAAACAGCGATAAATTATAAAATTACTTTCTTCAGATGTATCAAAACACTTTCTAATTGCTCTATATATTAAGCTTTGGCGTCTCATAGCAGATCAATATTCTTTTAAGATCCTGGATATTAGGAAGAATATGGTAATTATACTGTATAATTATAGGCGAGCGAAATAAAGTATTCTTTATTTGATGAAGGGAGGATTTTATGTAATATCATGAAACATAACAAGATACAAATTGCGGGTTGCGTGGACAGTGAAATTGTGACCACAACAGTTATCGTTTATTTACACAATTAAAAGAAAGGAGATAAAATGAAAAAGAGAACTTTCTTCATCTTGTTGTTATCACTCTTGATGCCGACTTTGGCCAAAACTTCGCCGCCAAGCCTGCCTGAAAGAAACTTCGATATCACCTTTGAGGTGACTGATGAGCCAAAAATGGTGGGTGACATCATTAACGTCAAATGGTCGTTTAAATTGGGTTATGAAAAAGACTCAATTCTGAAGTCCTTTTATGAACAACAGGATACAACCCGTATTGTCAAGGCTTATTTGCACATAGCGGGTCCTTTAGAGTATATTTCAGGAGATACTTTGTGGTGGGGTATTGTTGATTATAATAAAACATATTCATTTACTGCATCATTTAGAGTTGTCCAGAATGCAATTGTCGGAATTAGGCCAATTGTTGAAACTCACTTTGAGTTATTTAAAAAATCTCTTAAGACAAAAAATAGCGTTCGAGGATGTGTTTACGACTTGCGGCCACAACAAGGGGCGGCGGAAAGCATGTTTATACCAAAAAGCGAAGATAGTGTAGTTGATGCTGTATGTGATAAAATCCCGGATTATATCGTTTCAATTGATAATAATAATCCTCGCATACCTTTATTGAATAATCTTAAAATACAATTCCCCAAAACCATATCCATAAATGTCGACACTGTTCAATACAATGATACACTGCATATACGCTATCCGATGGATTCCACTTTGAAAATACTATTTGATAAAGTAGATTCTGCAGGAATCGACCTGATTTACGATGATAAATTACATATAAAGGAATCGGATTCCTCCTTTATTATTATGACTACTGATGAAGTTGATAATACTATAATAAAAGTAATTATATCTAGGCGTGGTGCATTTTATATTAAAATGATTGGCTTGTGGAAACTGGATGGATATTTTAAATACGATGATGCTTTTGGAAATGGACCTTTCGTTTTAAATGGAGTGGATTGCTTTTTGTATAAATGGACAGGATCTCAGTGGGAGCAGGAAGAAGTCGCACGGTCTTATCCGGATGGGTACTTTGTTTTTTATACGGATGCTGATACAGTGGCTACCATTGCGTATTCTGCAAATGAATTTGCACATGTTTTTTACGCGAAAGATAGCTGTTTCAACTTTAGTCTAGGTGAAACATATGGAAATCATGGATGGATGATAATAACCTGTAATCCATACCATATTGATCATACAATCCCAGATTCTTATACCACAGTATATAATCTTAATATAGCCGCCGCCTTTCATTTGTTAGATATAGTCCGATTTTCAAATATTTCAATTGCATGGCCCAATTTTAGTACTCCCTATATTCCTATTTACTTTCTTGATTGCGACAATTGTTTTGATAATAGTAGTTACGGTTCATATACTATGGGTAATATAAAGGGCATAAAAATTAAAGGTAGTGAATCAGGTGTTAGTGATGATTGGGATCAATGGGATACTTCGGTAGTTCTTCATGAAATGGGACATTTTTTTCATGATGATTTTGCAGAACGCGCTCCAAATTGCGGGGGAACCCATACTTTTACGGGACCCACTACCGAGGTCAATAAGGATGATCTTCAAGTAGCCTGGCGAGAAGGTTGGGCCACGTTTTTTGCTGGCTTTGTTATGGAATCAAGCGTGCAACTTAATTACGCATATCCCATACCAGATACCCTATATTGGCTAAATCTAGAACGCCCTAAGCCCGATGTTCCATATTATCTATATATTGATCAAGTCTCACAATCTAGCCCTTATCCTTTATATGAAGGCGACCATGTCGAAGGTTCCGTCGCTTTATCACTATGGGATCTATTAGATTTAGTGGATGATGGCAATTATTATGTTGGTGGAAATATCTGGGGTCACAATAATGATTATAACTCCGCTGACTGGTGGAATGGATGGGACCCTATTTTTGATGTCTTCACAAATTTTGACCCGCAGCCGGATAACCCTGACCATAATTATTGCTGGAATATACACGAATTTGTTCATGGCTGGCGCACATTTGGCTACCCGGTTGATTCGACATTCAAGAATATTTTTGAGGCTCATAATGTCCCGGTATTCAAACCCGGCGATGCCAACGATAATGAGTTGATTAATATCCTTGATGCTACATTTATAATAGATTACTTATACAAAAGTGGAGCCGCACCGCCTCATATGTCAGCAGCGGACATCAATGCCGATTGTTCAGTTAATATACTGGATGCTACTTATTTGATAGATTATCTATACAAAGGCGGATCTGCACCTTTAGCCGGCTGCTACAATTATTATCCTAATTAATTATTTCTTGAACCCCTGACAATCAACAATCGTTTTTTTCATCGCCAACCTTGGCGGGGTTCCCTCTTTTCACAAATCTTCTATTTATTATTTTATATTCTGTGCGCGGCAGATGTCCACATCTGCCCGTCTTTAATCAAGCTTCCGAGTCGTTCCCGACCCGAAATCGTTTGAGGCTGCCACACATTCATCGTGAAAATAACAAATATATTGCCAGATAAAAAAAACGGCCGGGGTGAGTGCCCGGCCGCCTATGTAGGAGGTAAGTGTCAAAAATGCATTTATCCAAACACCTCAACTAATTGATCCGTTTCCTCTCCCTCCAAATTTTGCCTGTCGATATATAATTTCTCCAGCGAGAAATACAACTCGGCCAGCCGCTCGTTGGCTTCGGTGAGAATGTCGATTATCTCGCCGACATCGAGATCGAGATACTCGGCCAGTTCAATTGCCTGATGAATCGAATCCTTGCGGATGCCATTGACCATTTCACTGTCAAGATTGAGCTTCGCGCTCGCCGACCTGATAAACATGATATTCTGTTCCAGTTCCGGATAGTAATCATCGAACGGGCCAAGCGTCAGCCGGTCGGCCAGGGCGATGATGTTGTTCAACGCGGAGTCCTCGGGCATCAGACCGGAAGCATCGAATTGATGATGATGCTGAACCACGAAAGCCAGTTTGGAGGGAAGTTTCCAGGTATTGATCATTTCGGCGCCGACTTCACAGTGGTCGAAACCAAAAATCTTCTTCTCGGCGGCCATCAGCCCGGCTTTGTCATTTTTCATGATATCGACCGCCTCAAGATACTTCTCCTTATAATACAGAAGCATGATGATGATTCCGAGATCATGCAAAATGCCGGCCACAAAGGCCTCTTCCGGATCGCGGTAGCCGGTTTTTTCGGCTATCTTCCGCGCACTGGTGGCGGTTTCGATGAGATGGCGCCAGATGCGCTTGATGTCGCATTTTTCCGTCAATTCCTTATCGGGAATCATTCCGAATACTGAACTCGATAAGGTCAGCATCTTAATGCTGTTGAGACCCATAACGACCACCGCCTCGGTTACTTTTGATACTTTATGACGGCGGCTGTATTGAGCCGAATTGACCATTTTCAGGACGCGGGTGGTCAGCGCGACATCCTTGCTGATAACCCCGGCGATTTCATCCGCCCCCGCCGACGAATTGTTTAATACTTTTAAGACCGCGGCAAGAGACTGGGGCAAACTGCCGATTTCATGAATACTTGAGATTAACTCTTTGGGAGTTGTGGTGTTCATCTAAGCTGCCTTTCCATTGAGATCGTGAATGACTATGTGTAGTATATCGGATCGACTTCGGGAATGATTAGCTGAACGAGAGAAAAATTATTGTATAAAAAATGATCTGATGATCAATCAGCCGACTATCTTAAGCTGGGCATACTTGGCCATTATTTTCTTAAGGCCGACCCCGGTAAAATAAATCTCCAGCCGCAGACTTTCGCCGCTTCCTTCCACCCGCACCACTTTGCCGCGGCCGAATGTCTTATGCTGGACAATGCGTCCTTCCCGCATAGCTTCCTCGGGTTCATATTCATAATGAATGCCGGTGCTTTCGGTTCGGTCACGGCCCAAAATCGATCCGACCGGCCGCAGTGATTCATACTCGCGGCGGTGGTGGCTTCTCTGATCAATGGTCTCCACCAGTGCCGGCGGCAGTTCCTTGATGAAACGGGACGGGATCGATTCCATTTCGCCGAAACGGTTGCGAACCGTGGCCATAGCCAGTTGCAGATACTTGCGGGCGCGGGTAGCGCCGACATAGAAAAGACGCCGCTCTTCTTCAAGTTCCATCGGATTCTCCATGGCCCGTGCCAGCGGGAAAAGGCCCTCTTCGAGACCGACCAGGTAAACCGAATCGTATTCGAGGCCTTTGGCGGTATGGAGAGTCATCAGCGTCAGCTTATCTTCGATTTCTTTATACTTGTCGAGATCGGTATAGAGTGAAATTTCGGCCAGGAAATTATCGAGATTTGGTTCCGGAAAAGTATTGGTGAATTCATTCGCTCCGGAAATGAACTCCTCGATATTTTCGACCCGCCCCTGACCGACCAGCGGATCCTCGGATATCAACTGCTCGAGCAGTCTCAGTGCATCGACCAGTTGCTGGGTCAGACCGGCGATATCGAGATCTTCCTTGAGTTTGCGGAATGTTTCGATAAGTTCGACAAACTGATAGAGAATTTTTTGCGGGCGGGCGCCCAGTTCGGCACACTGGCCGGCCATCTTCGATGCATCGTACAATGATTTTCCGGCGGTGCGGGCGAACTGCGCCAGTTTTTCGATCGAAGTGCCGCCGATACCGCGCCGGGGATAATTAACAATGCGCTGGAACGAGATATCATCATTGGTATTGGCAATGAGTTTGAGATAGGCCATCAGATCCTTGATTTCCTTACGTTGATAGAACGAGACGCCGCCGATTATCTGATAGGGGATATTTCTCCTTCGCAATGCTTCCTCGAACGGGCGCGACTGAGCGTTGGTGCGATAGAGTATGACCGTCTCTTTCAACGGGCAGCGTTCGAGATTGCTTTCCAGATCGGACACAATCGCGGCGGATTCATCGGCGGCCGAATCGGTCAGGAACAACTTCAAAGGATCACCGCTCTTGACCTCGGTCCAGAGCGTTTTCCCTTTGCGGCTGACATTGTTGGCAATGACGGTCGAGGCGGCCTGGAGGATGATCTCGGTCGAGCGGTAGTTTTGCTCCATCTTGATAACTTTAGCGCCGGGAAAATCTTTTTCGAAATTGAGGATATTGGAAATATCGGCCCCGCGCCAGCCGTAAATCGACTGATCTTCATCACCGACGACACATATATTATGATGCCCGCCGATCAGCAATCTCAGAAGCTGGTACTGCGTGTGGTTGGTGTCCTGGTATTCATCCACCAAGACATATTTAAACCGCTCCTGGTACCTTTTACGGATATCTTCACGGCCGGACAGAAGCTGGACGCTGCGGTAGATAAGATCATCGAAGTCAAAAGCGCCGCATTGCCGAAGACGTTCCTCATAAAGGGTATAAACCTGGGCGGTGCGCGATTCGAAATAGCCGGAAGCTTTCTTAGCAAAAGTGTCGGAGTCGATCATTTTGTTTTTGGCGGCCGAAATCTTCCGTCGCATCGAGGCCGGAGGAAACTGATTGCGCGATATGTTCAATTCATCGAGACAGTTTTTAATAAGCGCCTGGGCATCATCCTCGTCGAAAATCGTAAAATTCTGCTGATAGCCGATTTCGGGCGCCTCGCGGCGAAGCAGACGGGCGCAGAAAGAGTGGAAGGTGGAAACGGTCAGATCATATAATTGCGCTCCCAGGAGGGAGTTGATTCTCTCTTTCATTTCGTTGGCCGCTTTGTTCGTGAATGTCACCGCCATGATATTGGCCGGTGCGGCCAGCCGTTGGGACAGAATATAAGCGACCCGGCTGGTCAATACCCGGGTTTTGCCGGATCCGGCGCCGGCGATTACCAGAAGCGGCCCTTCGGTTGTGGTGACAGCCTCGCGCTGCACCGGATTGAGATTTTGCAACAACTGCTCCATAAACCCTTCTTCAAGAAGCCGGAATATAAGAATATCAATTTTTTTCGCAAGCGGCAATCACCTTGCCTTGAATTTTTTATGATTAACAGGTATAATTGAATACCATGCCGAGAATTAAGCCTCTATATTTGATAATCCTGGCCGCCCTGATTGCGGTTTATGTCATCCATGCGCTGTCGCTGACTTTTACGCAGGATGATGCTTTTATTTCATACCGCTATGTCAAAAATTTCCTCGGTGGAAACGGGCTGGTTTTCAATCCGGGGGAAAAAGTCGAGGGATATACCAATTTCCTGTTTGTCATTCTGATGGCTCTCTTCGGCCGGTTCGGCGTGAATTATATAATTGTCTCAAAAATTATAGGTATTTTATCCGGCGCCGGGATCATGATTCTATCATACATTTGGTTCCGAAAGATCTTTCCCGAAGATAAATCCGAACTGCCGGCCCTTGGCGCCCCGGCGCTTCTGGCGGTGAATTCGGCCTTTGCCTACTGGTCGATATCCGGCCTTGAAACGGTTTTCTTTGCCGCCCTCGTTTTCTGGGGACTATATTTTGCCTCGGAAAAAAAACATATTTCGATCGCCATACTGGCGCTGGCCGCACTGACGCGGCCGGAAGGGGGGATGGTTTTTGCCCTGGTAATGATATATTTCCTGGCGTCCGGAACATTCAGCTTTCGAACCATCGCAAAGATGGCGGCCGCTTTTGCACTGCTGATTATCCCGCATTTCATTTTCAGACTTTCATTCTATGGCGACTGGCTGCCCAATCCATTTTATGCCAAGACCGGCTGGTCTGCCGGATATTTTTTATCGGGATTGAATTATGTCTGGCTGTTTCTCAAGCAGTACGGTTTGGCGGGGGTATTGATCATTGTTCCCTTGATCGCCTTCGGGAAACTTCCCGCCAAATTACGCCTGCTGTTATTTATCATGATAGCTTACATATTTTATATCATACTTATCGGCGGCGATGTCCTTCATGGGCACAGATTCTTCGTGCCGTTGATGCCGATCATTTATTTTCTTTTCTTTGCCGGTCTGTCCGGTCTGCTGGACCATATTAAAAAAAACCGATATCTTGCCATCGTTGCCGCTTCAATATTTATTACCGCTTTCTTAACATTCGGAATTCCCTATCAATGGATACGAAGTATCCGCAAAACCGAAATCGGCCTGGTGGACAACATGACCTACTGGACCAAAGTCATTCATGATTCGTTGGGAAATGACAACTATTCGATTGCCCTTTCGACCATCGGGGCCTTCAGCTATTACAGCGATGCGGTCGTAATTGATCTGCTGGGTCTGACCGACCGCACCATCGCCAAAAATCCGCAGCCGATGGAAGGAATCGAATCGACCTGGAAAGAAAAGAACTACAATATTCCATACTTGATGCAGCGAAATCCTGACCTGATTCTATTTTCGACCGGGGCCAAGCCCTCCTCGCCAGCCGAGAAAGCCCTTTTCCTCTCATCCCGGTTTCGTAAAGGGTACTATCCGGTTTATCATATGAATAAATACCTTTTCACCATTTTCCGGAAAAAACCCGGTTACAGCGGCCCGGATCAGTACTATCCCGATCCGAGGTTTATCAACCTTTACTCGACCGCTCTATATAATAATTGGGTGGAGAAATTTGATATAGCCTATGAATACGCGGTGCAGTCGAGCCAATGCAGCCCTCCGGATTTTTATCTGCCGGTGGCCCTGATGGGTGAGATTAAAATCAAAATGGGCGAGGTTCAGAATGGCCTCGGGCTTCTTGAGCAGGCCTTCAGGATGTCCGATGGTTATGCCATAATCGCCGGAGACAAGCTGGGCCGGACCTATCTGCAGATGGGCGACAGCACCAGGGCCCAGGAGTATTTCGATACCATTACAAAAAACAATCGGCTGGATTAGTCAAATTAATCAGTCCTGCAGCGAAAAGTTCCAATCAATAAAAAACAGCGGCCGGGGTTACTTGCCCGCCGCTGTTTTATTATTACAGGCTGTTATTTTTCGGGATTGACGGTTATTCGAATGAAGCAATCGCTTCATCGACCGAATCGTATGTTTTGAAAATGGTGACCAGCCGCGTAATCGTCAGAAGAGACTGAATACTTTGCGTCACATTTGCCAGTTTTAACTCTCCCTGATTATTTTTCACGGTAGTGAGAGCCGAGATAAGCATACCCAGTCCGACGGAACTCATCCATTCCACTTTGCCCAGATCGATAACAATCTTCGTTTTGCCGCCGCTGACATATTCATGCAGTTTGCCATGAAACATGGTGGCATCGGGGCCGCCCATCACTTTACCTTCGAGGCGAATAATGACGGCATTGTTCTTTTGTTCTTCACTAATCTTCATCGTAACTCTCCAGTATCTATATAATTTATTCTTTTTCCAAAAATAAAGTCGCTATCATTAAAAACGTAATTGGGTCAAATTTATAAAACGTTTATGCAATAAATCAAGGAAAAGTTGATAGCGGCTGATGTCGTTTCAAAGAAAACCCTTTGCTTCAATCTATTTTCCTGTAATAGCTTTCCCGTTCTTCCTTTTTTACGTTGCCAAGCGGAATATCTTTGATCTCTATTGTCAGGGGACGGCTGCCCCCGATCGAAATTATATCTCCCGCTTTAACCTCACTCGCCGGCTTGGACCGCCTTCCATCGACTTTTATTAAGCCGCTGTCGGCCATTTCCTTGGCCAGCGTCCGGCGCTTTATTAAGCCGACCTTTGAAAGATACTGATCCAGCCGCATAATGCAGAATTAATCCAGATTACGAATCTCGACGAAAGTTTTTTCTTTTATATCCTCAAGCCACTTATCGACATACTCGCCCGTTTTTGACTGTCGGGCCATTTCCTTAATCTGATCAAAATTATCCTGCGGATTAAGGGTTCCGCCTTTCTGCCAGTCGAGCTTTTTAAGAATATGCAGGCCATATTCGGTCATGGCCGGGCCGTAAACATCATTAATATTCGGCATTTTTTCCAGTGCCAGCCCAAATGAGGGAGGCAAATCCCTGATGGCAAACCAGCCCAGTTCGCCACCCGCCTTGCGGGAGTCATCATCAGCCGAGTATATCTTGGCCAGCTCCCTGAAATCGACTCCGTTTTTAATCTCATTTAGCAGAGAATCTACCAGATTATAAGCCAAAAGCGAGTCGGCCGCGGTCGGCTTAACCTGGAATAAAATATGGCGCAGATGCGCCTGTTTGCCGGAGATTTCTTCACACTTGATAATATGAATGCCGAATTCGGTTCGTATCGGTGCCGAGATATCTCCCGGTTTGAGATTGAAAGCCACCCGCCCGAATTCCGGGACAACATCATCCGACGAAATAAATCCAAGATCGCCCCCCGTCAGGGCCGTCGGCCCATCGGAATACTGAGCCGCCAAGGTTACAAAATCGACCCCCGCCGCAGCCTGCTCCCGGACTTTTTCCGCCACCTGCATGATCGAGTCCTCGGTTCCTCCCGACGGCTGAAATGTAATCAAAATATGCGCCAGCTTTACCGCCTCGGGCTGGTCAGGGATCGAATCCCGGAACTTGTCATAAAAATCGATAACTTCCTGTCGGGATATCGAAATTTTCGACAGCTTACTGTTTATCAGGCGCTGTTTGAACAATTGATTCTCGATTTCGGGGCGCAACCGTTTCTTGTATTCCCGAAGCGTCATACCCTCTTTGGCAATCTGATCCAGAAAAGCATCCTCGGTTTCAAATTGTGAGGCAATCTTCGCAATATGCTCGTCCAGGGCCTTATCGATTTCCTGCGGCGTGACCCTGATCAGCGTATCCTTGCGGGCCTCGATCAAAAAAAGCCGCTCGCTGATCATTTGATTGAGGATATTACTCTGCAGCATCTCCAGATCACGCTGATTCTGCGGTTTTTCATTGGTCTGAATGATATACAGTTGTATCTGCGCCGCCAGTTCTGAAGCCATAATCGGCTCGCGCCCGACCACCGCAATAATCCTCTCGATCGGTTCCGCTGCGAATAAACCCGGAATCGCCGTCAGCGAAATGCCGAGCAAAACCAATATGTGAATAAGAAAATGTTTCATAAGCGGTGCACTCATCATCCTATCGTCGAATCGGCGCCGGTTTTGGTCTCGGTATCCGAATATTTGATCTTATTGATACTGGCTCTGATATTGTTTTCATAAATTTTAATCGAGGCCGACTCCTTCTGTTTTCCAACCCACTCTTCGAAAGACTGGCTGCGGCGGAGCTTGTTCAGTTTATCCTTTATCGTCTGTTTGACAGCCCCAAAATCCTGCAGCTCGGTCGGCTTCTTTTCAGCGACATAAATAATTGATTGTTTGCCGCTGACCGGTATCGGTCCCAGAACGTCACCGACATCAGCCAATTCCGCCGCTTTATATAACCTCGGATACATGCGCTCATCCACCCAGCCAAGATCGCCGCCGTCGGTCCGTTTGCCGGCGCGCTCGGTGTATTGGGAAGCAAGAGCCTTGAATTTTGTCAAGGTGCCGACTTTCCCCGCATATGTTTTGGCCATCTGGTAGTCATTGAACATGACTTCGTAAAGATGTATCTTGCCGGGAATGCTGAACTCGGCCGGGTTGTCTTCATAATACTGGAGCATCTCGCCTTCATCGGTCTCACTTGCCAGCGGAAGGGAGTCGTTTTCCATAACATCGGCCATGGCCAGTTCTTTGAATTTTTTAAGCTTACGCTTATAATCGGCGTCATCCTCGAGCCCCAGGCGCCGCGCCTCGAGACTAAGGATATCCAAAATATTTACATTGAAAATAAACTCCGCCAATAAATTATATTCATCGAAATTCGGCCGCTGATTGGGCCGGAATTTCTTGGCGCTGACCAGATATTGCCCGAGAGCCATCTGCCCGCCGTCCCAGTTGGCCAGAATCAATTCCTTTTCATCCCGGTCAAGCTGGTTCAGGTCGAAATCGTTTTTCGGCAGTGTTTCCAGAATCGAAGGCGGGTAGAGGCTGGCGCGCTTGTGCAACAGGTACTGACAGGTGATGGTGTCAACGGTGATCGGATATTTGGTCATCAACTCCGCCCGGTATTCTTCCAGCCGGGCATTTCGTTTCTGTGCTTCCACCGAGGCGCGAAGCTGGTCATACATTTTTTCATAGGTGCCGCGCAGTTCATTGGGGGCGCGGTCAACCATCCTGACAATATGCCAGCCGTATTTGGTCTCGAACGGCTCCGAGGTTTCGCCGGGATTCATTTTGAACACCTGTTCCTGAAAAACCGGATCCATCTGCCCCCAGATGAAATATCCAAGATCACCTCGATTGCGCTGGGCGCTGGGATCACGGGAATATTTGACGGCCAGATTCTCGAAATTGGAGCCGGCCTGAAGCGAATCAATAATCACTTTGGCAGTATCTCCATTATCCACCAGTATATGCGAGGCCTGTACCTTGTATTCAAGTTTGGCATAGAAATCTTTGAGCTCTTCATCTGTAACGCTGACCTTGTCGCTGACCTGGCGCAGATATAAAATATCCAGCAGAAATTGATCGCGGTTTCCGAGAACGATGCGATTGACCTCTTCCGATTCATCGATGTTTTTCTTATAAGCTTCTTCGATTAGAAGCTGCTGTACGATCAGGCTGTCCAGAATGGTTTTGCGCCACTGGAGTTCCTCGTCAAATGAAGCGAAAACTTCCCGGTTGCGCTGGAAAATATCATCGATATCCGCGGCATAGATTTTCTCGCCACCGACTTTAGCCAGAACCAGGTCATCGTCGCTGCCGCATCCGGTCATCATCGTTGCGGCCATGGCAAGTGAAAGAAAAGCAAATAAACAGGTCGTTAGCTTTTTCATGAACCAATATTCCTCTATTTTAATATTCTTTTATTCACAGATGTTTATACTGACTGAAGTCTAAATCGTTCCTCACCGTATTAATAAGTCTAAAACTATACTATAGATTGCCCGTTTTGGCAAGGGCTTTTTGGCTTATTCTTTAAGAGAAAATAAGATACGGGGGGACTTTGGCCCGAAATATTTCAGGCTAGATATATTTTCTACCGGCTTTTGCCGATTTTGGAAGGCGGATGAAAGAGAGCCTGTACTGCGGCCTCTTTTTTGTCCTATCTCAATACACCGCTGCTACTTATCAATCATTGTCAAAAAACCCTAACCATTAGCGGAGAAATTGGTTAAATTACAAGGCGTTTTGAGTGAGGCTTCCATAATTGAGGAAAGGTCTATATGAAGTTGCAATATGGTGAAGAAGATATAGAAATCGGCAGTGTCCTTCCGGTCATACCGCTTCGTGATGTCGTCATCCTGCCGCACATGGTTTATCCCCTGCTGGTCGGGCGGCCGTTTACGATTGCGGCCCTTCAGGAAGCTATGGTGCTCGACAAGCAGGTTTTCCTTTGCGCCCAGAAAATGCCGGATGTCGATTTGCCCACGCAGAGCGATCTGTATCAGGTCGGGGTCGTCTCCCGCATATTGCAGCTTATGAAACTCCCCAATGGAACCATGAAAGTGCTGGTCGAAGGCCTGGTGCGGGCAAGAATTGATACTTTCAATAAAACCAAGGGCTTCTTTACCACTCATGTCAAATTTGTCCCGCCCATGATCGACCTTGATCGGGAGACGGAAGCGCTCTCGCGGACGGTCAGGGAGCTTTTTTCGGAATATGTTCATCTCAATCGCCGCATCCCGGATGAGGTCCTGCTGTCTTTTTCCGGCATCGAGGAATACCAGCGACTGGCCGATACCGTTACGGCTCATATTCTCCTGAAAATGCATACCAAACAGCACATCCTTGAGCTTGATTCCGTGAAAAAACAGTTCCGGGAACTCTCACGGGTTCTTCGTTCCGAAATAGAAATTCTCCGGATCGAGCAGAAGATCGACGGCACCGTGCGCGATGCTCTCTCCAAAGATCAAAAAGAATTCTACCTGCAGAAACAACTGAAAGCTATCAAGGAGGAATTGGGCCAGGGCGAGGATATCTCCAACGAGGTCGAAGACCTTTACGAAAAACTCGAGAAGCTTGATGCTCCGGAAGAAGTGCTTGCCAAAGCCGAGGAAGAACTTAAGAAGTTATCGAAGATGCACCCCTATTCGGCCGAATCGGCGGTTGTCAGGGGTTATGTTGAGTGGCTGCTGGCGCTGCCCTGGCGGATATATACCCGCGATCGATCCAATTTCAGGGAAGTGAAATCTATTCTCGACGGCGACCACTATGGTCTTGAGAAAGCCAAGAAACGGATACTGGAGCATCTGGCCGTTCTCAGGGTGGCCGGAAAAGTTCGCGGCCCGATTTTGTGCTTTGTCGGCCCTCCCGGAGTGGGGAAAACTTCGGTCGGCAAATCAATTGCACGGTCCCTTAATCGCAAATTTGTCCGGATGTCGCTGGGCGGCGTCCGGGATGAGGCCGAAATACGCGGCCATCGCCGAACCTACATCGGCTCGCTGCCGGGACGGATAATACAATCAATAAAGAAAGCCGGGTCGGCCAACCCGGTGTTCCTTCTGGATGAAGTGGATAAGATCGGCATAGATTTCCGAGGGGATCCGGCCGCGGCCCTGCTGGAAGTGCTCGATCCGGAACAGAACTCGACTTTTTCGGATAATTACATGGAAATCGATTACGATCTGTCGAAGGTCCTTTTTATTACTACCGCCAATTCGCTCTCCGGTATTCCGCCGGCGCTGATCGACCGCATGGAAATTATCCGCCTGCCCGGCTATCTGGAGCACGAAAAACTGGCCATTGCCAAGATGTACCTTCTGCCCAAACTGAAAAGTGAAATGGGACTCGGAGGGGTCAGTGTTGATATTAATGATGCCGCTATATATGAAATAATCCGCAATTATACCCGTGAAGCCGGCGTTCGGGAAGTCGAGCGCAAGCTGGCCTCGGTCCTGCGCAAAGTGACCCAGCAGATTGCGGAAGGCTCGAAGAAGAAAAAATTCGCCGTGGGTGTCAAAAAGATTAATGATTTCCTGGGCGCTCCCACCTATATCTCGACCGACATCAAAATGAAACCGGAGCCGGGCTATGCGGTCGGTCTGGCCTGGACCGAGTTCGGCGGCGAAGTGCTTCCGATCGAGGTCACACTGATGAAAGGGGCGGGCAAACTGAACCTGACCGGCAAACTGGGCGAAGTCATGCGTGAATCGGCTTCGGCCGGATTATCGTACGTTCGCGGCCGGGCCGAGAAGTTTGGTCTGGAGCCGGACTTTTATGACAAGATGGAGATTCATATTCATGTCCCGGAGGGCGCCGTTCCGAAAGACGGCCCGTCGGCCGGCATTACCATGCTGGTATCGCTGCTTTCCGCCCTGACCGGGATATCGGTGCGGAAAAGTCTCGCCCTGACCGGGGAAATCACGCTCAGCGGCGATGTTATCCCGATCGGCGGTCTGAATGAGAAATTGCTGGCCGCGAAAAGGTCCGGAATTACCGACATTATTATGCCGTTTAAGAATAAAAAGGATATTCCTGAGTTGCCCAAGAAACTGGTTGAGGGGATGAAGCTTCACCTGGTCAAGAAGGTTGACGAGGCCATTAATATTGCCTTCGAAGGTAAGCTGCTTGGCAACAGTAAATTAAGCGGGTCGAAGAAAAAGAAAAAATAAGGCTTCTATTTTGGTTTTGAATTTGATATACTACTTCGGTTATTCAGACCGGAAAACTTAATATGCCGCTAAATGCTGTATTTTACAGGTCCTACGCGGACGCCCAAAAAATTCCTTCGGATCCCCGTCCTCAAATTGCATTTACGGGGCGTTCCAATGTCGGGAAGTCATCACTGCTCAATCGGTTAGTTGCCGTCAAGCGGCTCGCGAAAACTTCCAAAACTCCCGGTCGCACAAGGTTGGTAAATTTTTTCTTGATCAATGAAAAGTACTTTTTTGTGGACCTGCCCGGCTATGGTTATGCGAAGGCCTCGGAAAACGAAAAACGCCAATGGGGCAAGCTGGTAAATAATTATTTGGAAAGTTCGCCCATGCTGCGGGCGGTCTGTTTTCTCCTTGACTGCCGGCGCGATCCGAATGAAGATGACCTGATGATGGTTGATTGGCTGCAAAGCCGGAATCTGGATTTCGCCATTGTTCTGACAAAAGCGGATAAGTTAACCAGGAATAATTTGGCCAAAAAGAGCAAAGAAATAGAAAAGGTTTTCAAAGTAACGCCGATTCCGTTCTCCAGTGTGTCCGGGGTCGGGAAAAGGGAATTAATAAAGTGGATTGAGGACGTTGTCGGCAATCCGAAGTAAACCGCGGAAGAGATTTTACTATGGGTAAAAACATTGTCGTAGTCGGCTGTCAATGGGGCGATGAAGGCAAAGGCAAGGTGGTCGATCTCCTGGCCGAAAAAGCCGACATTATTGCCCGGTTCCAGGGTGGGGCCAATGCCGGACACACTATCCTGGATGGAAATAAAAAATATGTTTTGCATTTGATACCATCGGGGATCATTCATCCGGGGAAAATATGCTATATCGGCAATGGTGTCGTTGTCGATCCGTTCGGTTTGATCGAAGAATTGGAATTATTGGAAAAGGAAGGCATCCGGACCGAAGGGCGTTTGTTCATATCATCCGCGGCCAATCTGGTCATGCCGTATCATAAGTTGATTGATTCGCTCCAGGAATCCAATCGCGGGAACGGCGGCATCGGGACCACCCTTCGCGGTATCGGGCCGGCCTACCGGGACAAAGTCGGCCGCTTCGGGATCCGCCTGTGCGATCTTTACGCTCCCGACAAACTCCGTGAAAAGCTGGAACTGTATCGGCGGACACGGTCCGATATCTTCACCGGTGCCGATGATGATCGTGCCGACATTAATAAAATTTATAATGATTTGCTTGAAATCGCCCCGGTACTGAAACCGCGGATGGTCAATGTTTCGCTGGAACTGACCAGGCATCACAAGGCCGGCAAGTCGATTCTGTTCGAAGGAGCCCAGGGCGCCATGCTTGATGTTGATCTGGGAACTTATCCCTATGCCACTTCGTCCAACACGACCGTCGGCGGCGCCCTGACCGGGCTGGGTGTCGGCCCGAAAATCTTCGATGAAGTTATCGGCGTGGTCAAGGCTTATACCACCCGGGTCGGCGCCGGGCCGTTCCCCACCGAATTGCTCGATGATACCGGCGAAAAACTGCGCGAATCGGGCGGCGAATACGGCGCCACCACCGGCCGGCCGCGTCGAACCGGCTGGCTCGACCTGGTCGCGCTTCGGCATGCCTGCAGAATTAACGGGATTGAGAAAATCGCCGTTACCAAACTGGATGTTCTTGACAATATGGAAAAGATAAAGATTTGTGTCGGCTATACCCTTGATGGCAATGAAATTCAGGAAGTTCCGCTGGACCTGTCCGATCTGTGGCATGTCAAACCGATTTACAGGGAGTTTGACGGCTGGCTGACATCGACGACAGATAAGCATGATTTTAATGCGCTGCCTGAAAAGGCCCGGACTTATCTCGGGTTTATCGCCACCGATCTCGATGTTAAGATCTGCCTGGTTTCGACGGGAGCCCGACGAGAGGAAACCATCGTAGTATAAGATTTTGCCTAAAGGTTCTTTCGACCTGAAGGAACCGCTGCTTTTTTGGCTAGGGCCGTTATCAAACGGCCCCTTTTCCCCACCCATATTGGTTAAAAGAAACGAGCGTTATTCCGATATTAATATTATGCCTCTTTCCCATGCTTTGGCATGGGTAAGAAGCATTTGTCGCTATGAGTAATTGAACTCGACCATAAATAGGAAATTTATGAGGGGGCAATACCATCCCGATCAGATAATTACAGCGAAACCCCGGCAATAGGCAGGATTGATTATTTTGAGCAATATGAGAGCCGAATCTAAGATTTTTGTAATTTCAATTTTATTGGGAGTGGTATACTGGGTTACCGATACCATAATCGATCATTTGATTTATTACCAGGAGTCCTTCTGGGACCTGCTCATATTGGGACTTTCTGCTCAGGAGATATACTTCCGCGCCTTTGTTTTGGTTGTTATAACTATCTTCGGTCTTATTGCATCACGAATATTGAGAAAGCGACGCCTGATCGAGACGGCCCTTCGCGAAAGTGAGATCCGTTTCAGGCGGACGGCGGATTATATCAATGACGGCCTGACAATTATAGAAAGCGGGCGGATCGTCTATGTTAACGACCGTGCCTGCGAGATTTTTGGCTGCCCTCGTGAAGAATTAATGAAAATGGACGCCCCTGCCCTGGCTGCTCCCGAAGAACGAGAGCGCCTGCTCCATGTGATCGAGGAATCGAAACTGCGCGGGATTTTTCCCGATGAGCTGCGATTCTGGATCGTGCGCAAGGACGGCGTCAGGCGGTATATTCGCAATCGATATTCTTTCTCCATTGAGAGCGACGTTATCATCGGTCGATATGTGCTGACAGCTGATATTACCGAACGCAAAGAGAATGAGGATGCGCTAAGAAGCTCGGAAGAGCAATATCGTTCAACTATCGACTTGCTGGGGGACCCGCTTCATGTTATCGACCGTAATTATAACGTTGTTCTGGTAAATCAGGCTCTTCTAAAATGGCATAAGGAGCTGGGCCTCGACACCGATTTGGTAGGTCGAAATCTGTTCTCGATATATCCTTTTCTTCCGGAATCAGTAAAGAAAGAATATGAGAATATTTTCAAGAATGGGAAGACAATTGTAACCCACGAATCGACTGATTTGTCCAGGCAGGAAGTAATTACTGACACTCGGAAAATCGCCATCTATAAGGACAACAGGGTGGAACGGGTAATAACCATTATCAGGGATATTACCGCCGCCAAAAAGGCTGAAGATCAACTCAGAAAGAATGAAGCTCTGTTGCGGGCGACCATGGACAGCCTGCCCTTTGACTTTTTTGCAATGGATGAGAGCGGGCGCTATGTGCTTCAAAACAAAACATGCCTGCGTAATTGGGGCAATATTATTGGGAAACTGCCTGAAGAGGTGGCGCCGACAGAAGAGATCAAAGAGCTGTGGCGGCGGAATAACTCTCGGGCTCTTTCCGGCGAGACGGTCGATGAAGAAGTCATATATGCAATAAATGATGAGAAGAAATACATACATAATATTATTGCTCCCATTCTTGATAGCGACCAGACAATCGGCATTCTCGGCATAAATATGGATATCACCGAGCGCAAAGCGGCCGAGCAGGCTCTGCGCGAAAACAAAGAAAAATACAGTCTTCTTTTCCATAATTCCAGTGATGCCATCTTCATCCATGACCTCGATGGAAACATAATCGATGTCAATAAAAAGACCCTCCAGTTATTCGGCTGTACCCGTGAAGAAATGCTGAAGAACAAAATTGAGGATATCCATCCGGAAAATATGTTGCCGACGGCGAAAGCGGCGTTTGAAAGGGTGGTGCGGGACGGTTCTGTCTTTTTTGAGATCGATTTCAGGAAAGTGAATAATGATATTTTCCAGGCCGAAGTCTCATCGACCTTGATGGAACTTGGCGGATGCCGTATTGTCCAAGGGGTGGTCCGCGATATCTCGGCCCGCAAGCGGGCGGCTGCAGCTCTCAAGGAAAGTGAAGAGCGGGTCCGTCTGGCCTTCGATACCAGTCCCGACTCGATATTAATCAGTCAGGTTAATGATGGAAGGCTGATCCAGGTCAACGACGGTTTTACCGCATTAACAGGATATTTAAAAGAAGAGGCAGAGGGCAAAACTTCATCTGACCTGAATCTGTGGGTGGATATTAATGACCGCCAAAAATTAGTAAATGGTCTGAGAAAAGATGGATTTGTCAAAAATATAGAAGCCGACTTCCGGAAAAAGGATGGCTCCGTGGTTACCGCCCTGATGTCGGCAACTATAATCTATCTCAAAGGTGTGCCGCATATTCTGACAGTAACCCGGGATATCACAAACTGGAAAAAAGCCGAAGAAGCACTTCGTCAAAGTGAAGAATGGTTTCGTACCATTTTTGAATCGGCCCAGGATATGATTTTTATAAAGGATCTCAATTTGAGATATGTTGCGGCCAACCCGGCGGTAGGGAGACTTTTCGGGATCGATGCCTCGGAGTTGATAGGCAAATCCGATCATGACCTGTTCGGCCGCGAGGCCTCCCGGCGGATAGCGTTGGTCGACGAAAAGGTTCTTGGAGGAGAAATCATTAATGAAGAAAGCTCGCGGCCCGTGTGCGGTGAGGAAAAACTTGTTCATGTAATCAAGGTGCCGATGCGTGATGCTGACGGGCAAATAATCGGTCTATGCGGCATTGCCCGCGATATCACCGAAACCAGACGACTGCAGAATTTCGCCCTTCGCGCCCAGCGCCTTGAGACAGCCGGACGAATCGCCGGGCAGGTCGCTCATGATTTCAATAACCTGCTAGGGCCATTGGTCGCCTTTCCTGAACTTATAAAGGATGAACTGCCGGAAAACAGCCGCGTTATCAAGTATCTGAATGCCATGGAGAATTCCGCCCAAAAGATTGCCGATATCAATCAGCAGCTCCTTACTCTGGGGCGGCGGGCGCATTATGAATTGACTCCACTGGCCCTTAATGACATTGTCAAAGATGTTCTGGCTCACATACAGCCGCCCTCCGGCAATGTAAAGGTCGTTTCCAGGCTGGCCGGTGACCTGATGAATATCGTCGGTGGCGGCGCCCAGATTCACCGGGTGATTTCAAATCTGGTGACCAACGCCTATGATGCCATGGAAGACGGCGGAACCCTTACGATACAAACCGAAAATTACTATCTTGATGAATTGGCCGGCGGTTACGAAAACATTCCCAAGGGCGAATATGTCAAACTGACCCTGGCCGATACCGGCAAGGGAATACCTTCAAAAATAGTGAGTAAGATTTTTGACCCGTTTTTCACAACCAAGGCAACGGATAAACGGCGCGGCTCCGGGCTCGGTCTGAGTGTGGTTCATGCCGTCATGGAGGATCATCACGGGTATATCGATTTGGAGACCAAACCCGAACGAGGGACGAAGTTCTATCTTTATTTCCCGGTCACGCGCCAGGAAATAGAGAGCTTTCAGGGCGATCAGATTTATGGCGGCGAGGAAACGATTATGGTGGTGGACGATGATGCGGAACAGCGCGATGTCACCGCCAAACTTCTGGAAAAGCTCGGCTATACGGTCCTGATGGCGGACAGTGGTGAGGACGCTATCCAAAGAATCAAGGAAAATACGATTGATCTTATTCTTATGGATATGATTATGCCTCCGGGCATTGACGGCGCCGATACTTATAAAAAGATTCTCGACCTTCGACCAAACCAAAAGGCCATCATCGTTTCCGGCTTCGCCAGATCCGAGAGAGCGAAATATGCTCTTGATCTGGGAGCTTCCGGTTTCCTCAGAAAACCTGTGACCTTAAAATCATTGGCCCAGGCTATCCGAAAAGCTCTTGATAATGTTCCCGCGGTAACTACCGCCACCTGAAATTCAATAACCTGTAATTCCTTCGACCGGGCAACAGCCGAATTACCTCGTAGATATTGACGAGAATCGTTATTTTCGACGTACTTCTCAATTGGCGAAATTACATGATCTTACGCCATTATTACCTCGGCGATTCGTAGAACCATACGAGTTTATACTTCGGAACGAACACCAATCATTCATTTCTGTCGCCGTAATCATAATGCTGTCAACATCTTAGGCGTCACCACTCCGAGCTGTTGGGAGTTTGGTATGAGGCTTGCTTTACATACAGGTGAATGCGGAAGCCATAGAAAAGCTTTAGAAATAAATTTGCTGATGTCGCTTCTGTAAATCGCCATCTTCTTTTTCTCGAGGCAGGGAACCCGCTTTTTTGAGGGGGGCGGGTTCCCGACTCTTTTTTTATGCCATTTCCGCCGAATATCAACCTCTTTATTTTTGTGCCTTAATGTCGTACATTACCATTCTGGAATTTCATCAAACGGAGTTTAGCATGATAAGCCTTGAGAACAAAGTGGTCGTCATTACCGGCGGCGGGCGAGGTATCGGCGCCGCTATCGGGCGCCAATTCGCCGGCGAGAGCGCCAGAGTAGTCCTGGCTTCCAGAAATATGGCCCGGCTGCGGCAGACAGCTCTTTCGCTTAATCTTGACAAGAAGAATTATCTGCTTGTCCAGGCCGATATTACCGTCAGAAGCCAAATGAAGAAGATCATCGCCGCGACCGTCGAGAAATTCGGCCGTATCGATATCTTTATCAATAATGCCGGCGTTGGAATACATAAGCCGATAACAGAAACCACCGAAAAAGAATTCGATACCATCTTCGATACCAACCTGAAGGCTGTCTATTTTTCCTTTCTGGAACTGATTCCCCTCTTCCGAATGCAGGGGGGCGGGCAGATAATTAATATCTCGTCGGGAGCCGGACGCATGGGCGTTCCCGGCCTGGCCGCCTACTCGTCATCCAAAGCGGCCCTCAATGTTTTTTCCGAGGCGGTCGCCGGCGAGGTCCGCAACGAAAATATAAAAATCTCGGTGCTGGCGCCCGCCTCGACCGATACCGGTTTCATGTCGAATTTGTCGAAAAAATCGAAAACACCCTCAAAGGCCGCGCTGAAACTGACCGTCGATGAAGTCGCCGAGGCGGTGGTCTTTCTGGCGAAGCAGAATAAGAATGCCTGGACCTCGATGGCCGATATTCGGCCGCTTTTAATCAATAAGTAATTAAGGATCGAGTCGATGAATAATGATAAAATCCCTTTTCACTTTGTCTGCACCCATGATGAAGCGGCGGATTTAATAAAAAGATTCGACCGTTATTGGGTTTCCAATTGCGGTTGCCGTGAAAGCCGCGGGTCGATATGCCAAAAATCGCGCCTTGATCTCTGCCTGATGTTTCGCGGTGATATCCCGGCCAGCGGCGCATCGATGCATGAAATTTGCTTTACCGATGTCAGTAATATTCTCAAAGAAGCATCTTCGAAGCATCTGGTGGCGCGGCCTTTCCGAAATGAGATTGACCGGAAAACCATCGAAGGCATCTGTTTCTGCTGTGATGACTGCTGCGGATACTTTACCAAACCGGAAGAACAGTGCGATAAGGGCGCGCTTATTGAAAAAACCAATTATGATATATGCCAGCATTGCGGCAATTGCGTCGAGGTATGCTATTTCCGGGCCAGGGCGATTGATAGCGGCGAACTGCAAATAATCCGGGACAATTGCTATGGCTGCGGCCTGTGTGTCGATCTCTGCCCTGAAGAGGCCATTGAAATGATTTCAACGAGGTAGTTAATCCCATGCCCGGTCTTAGCTTGATCACAATCCCCGGACTCTCCCCACAGAAAGCCGAAAATAGCTTTGCGCTGCTAAAGCATCTTCCCAAATTCAATATCGAGCAAATCATCTCAGCCAAAAACATTGCCGCGGCCTTCTGCGGCTATAATGGTTATCCCCGATTGAGCTTCGATGAGCCCGATCGGTTCATATTGATCGAAGGGCTGATTTATAATATCACTGATGATTTAATCAAATCACGACTGTTCGATATCGCCGACAAATTTCGAAGAAATGATACATATCCGGATGCTGTCAGGCAATTCATGCATGATGCCGATGGCGACTATCTTGTACTTATCTATTTGAAACAAGACAACCGGCTGCTGTTTTTTAACGATCGCTGGGGGCGCTTACCTGTTTATTACAGTCTTTCCGATCAGATGCTGGCCCTGTCGCGGGAAGTAAAATTCGTACTCGAATGGGTGCCTTCCATTCAATATGATGTTCAAGCCCTGGCCGAATTTCTGACGCTGGAATATATTCTCGGTGATAAGACATTTTTTAAGAATATTCACCGGCTGGGCCCGGCTTCGGCTTTAACGGTAAATATAAACGATGCTTTTATTAAGACCGAAATATTCAATAATATCGTCCCGGTTTCTTTTAAACACAATGATACCGGCTTGAGCCGATCCGGAGCGGCTGGCAGATATCTGGACCTGTTCCGACAGTCGTTGACATGGCGCCATGACAAGCTTCGGGAAAAGGAATTGTCGATTGTCGCGGATTTAAGCGGCGGCTATGATACACGGGCGGTTTTCGCCGGATTATGCGAGATGAAGGCCGACTTCACCGCCTGCACCGATAAATTGATAACCGGCGACGAAACCGGCACGGCCCGGCGACTGGCCGGGCTATATGAAAAAGATATCCATATCATGTCGGCCGCGCATCCGGTCGATGATATTACCGAAATGACCCGGATTCTCTATATCACCGATGGGCTGGTCAACGGGTTGATCGACACCTCCTGCTATTATGATGATCTGGAACGAGAGAATAAACTCCCCGGGCCGTTTGCCAATTTCAAAGGGATGGGGGGCGAGTTTATTCGCTGGGTATATATGCCCAAAAAAGGGTATCATCATCTCGCCGATGCCATCATTGATGACGGGTATAATCATTACATGAAAATGTCGGATGCCTGTCCATTGCTGAGTCTGAAGAAATCCGAATTGCATGATAGTCTTGTATTGGATATCGACCGGTATGATGAGACCGATCCGGTGGCCCAGACCCGGCACCTGTTTTTTGATTACAATAATAAAACAGTCAACTCCGGTGAGGATCGCAACCGCCTTTTTTGCTGGACCGTCGCGCCGATGTGGGGGAATCATCTGTTTTCCTTTGCCGCCGAAATGATACCTCCCGGATATATCGACTATGATTTCTTTGCCCTGTTTTTAAAACTTCTCAGCCCGCAATCGCTGAATATCCCGATGTATGGCAGCGGGGTGCGCTTCGATTCGGCCCTCAGCCGGATAATGTTCCGGAATCGGATGAAAATAAAGAGGACTGTCCGCGATAATCGCTATCTATTTAAAGCCGGGCAGTGGATTCGGGGAAAAGCCGGGCCGAGGCGGTATATTGAAACCGAACATGCCCGGTTAGCCGGCGAGATCCGAAAACTATATGACAATTGCGAGACGGTGAAATCCCATTTTGACCCTGGCTGTCTTGACCGTTACCTCAACGGGCGCCCGGACAGATTGCATCTTTATCAGCTTCTGACCCTGATCCTCTATATGAATGAGGTCGAAAGGCGATATCGCCAAAAACTGATTTTGCAGAGATAATTTGCATCCTTGCGTTTTTACATTATATTAGGAAGGTTACGATGGTTTTAATCTTTATGAGGGATTGCTGATGGGTGACTTGATATGTTGGAATTGCGGACGGCCTACCGGCATCGAAGGAAAAGTGACCCGTAGTGATGCCTGTCCCCATTGTCTGGCCGATTTACGCTGCTGTCGGGGGTGTCGTCATTTTGACCCGACCGCCCGCTGGCAGTGCCGTGAGAAGCTTGATGCGCCGATTCCAATGAAAGACAAATCGAATTTCTGTGACTGGTTCCAGATCAGGCTGGCGCTTCATACGCCGGGCGGGAAAGTTACTCCGAGAGAAAATAAGGACGGCCGCAAAAAGCGTTTCGACAATTTGTTTGATGACTGATAGAATTCTTAATTTTAAGTCTCTATTTAAAAAATCAAAAGCGGCGATCATGCGATACGCCGCTTTTATTATCTCAGAGTCCTGCGAATTATCCGATTTTTATTCCGCCCGCCGGAGTATGCGAATTGAAAATGGCCGAAAACCATTCAACCGTCTTCCTGAGACCGTCTTCGAACATGATCCTGGGATCATATCCCAGTTCCTTCCGCGCCCGGGCTATATCGGCATAAGAATGAAGAATGTCACCGCGTCGGGGCGGAGTGTACTTGGCCTTGATATCGGTTTCAAGAATCTCGCCAAGCATTTCAATTAGCTGATTCAGCGTGAAACGGGCGCCACAGGCGATATTGAAATATTTCCCCGGCGCATCAGGTGCGGTTGTGGCCAGAAGGTTGGCCTGAACGGCATTGTCGATATACGTGAAATCGCGCGACTGCTCGCCGTCACCGAATACAATCGGCTGCTTTCCGGCCAGCATGGCATTGATAAATTTAGGGATAACCGCCGCATATTCCGATTTCGGGTCCTGTCTGGGTCCGAAAATATTGAAATAACGCAGGCAGACCGTTTCCAGTCCATAAAGCTCAAAGAAAACCTTGCAGTACTTTTCACCGGTCAGTTTGGTTACGGCATACGGAGACAGGGGATCGGTCCACATCGCTTCATGTTTCGGCAATTCCGGCGTGTCGCCATAGACCGATGATGATGACGCCATCACAAAGCGTTTGACACCCGCCTGTTTGGCCGCTTCGAGCAAATTGAGCGTGCCGTCGATATTGACCGAATTCGACGTCAGCGGATTTTTTACCGACCGGGGCACCGATGGCAGGGCCGCCTGATGCAAAACATAATCCACCCCTTCGATCGCCTCTTTGACCGTCCAGAAATCGCGGATATCACCGTCGATCACTTCAATTTTATCCTCGATATCGGAAATATTGATTCTTCGTCCGGTGGAGAAGTTGTCGATGATGCGGACCTGTGCGCCCTTCTTGAGCAATTCATGGGCAATATTGCTTCCGATGAATCCGGCGCCGCCCGTTATAAGATATTTCATATATATATTTCCTTCTAATTTATGTCCTGTTGATAATATCGACTGGAAACTAAAATACTATGCAAGTCATTGTAAAAATACTTGCGGTTTTTTTCTAAAAAGGGCATCGGCCTTCTCCCAGTCGTCCGGGCGGCCGATATCGAGCCATTGCCCCTTGAAACGATATACCGATGGATTTCGCCCGTTTTGGATCAATTTTTCGACCAGATCCGGGAAATCGAAACGGCGATTGGGAATCAAATCCAGAATTTCGCGATTGAAAGCATATATTCCCATCGATACCGAATAACCCAGGACCGGTTTTTCTATGTATTGATCAATTTTGTCTTTGGGAGCGATCACAACACCAAAATCGACTTTGACCGTTCGCTTGAAGACCGCCACTGTCGCCGGCGAATCGGCCCCGAGATGCGCCTTCATGAAATCTTTGAATGGCAAATCGGTCAGGAGATCACCATTCAGAACGAGAAAATTGCTCTTGAGTCCCTTTATTTTTTTAAGAGGCGCCGCTGTCCCCATCGGCTTTTTCTCTACGGAATATTTTATATTCACCCCGAATTGACGCCCGTCGCCCAGAATTATGCGCATCAAATCGGCCTGATAACCGACCGCCATGATTATCTCCCGGATGCCGGCTCTGACCAACTGACGGATAAGTATCTCGACAATTGGAATATCGCCGACCGGCCAGAGAGGTTTGGGCAAAACTCTGGTATAGGGAAGAAGACGCCGCCCTTCGCCGCCGGCGAGTATTACCGCCTGGCTGATGGTTTCCCGATTGCGCTTCACAATTGATAATCCTCTTTGGCGTACATATCAATATGTTTCTCGAAAAATTCAATGGTCTTTTTTAACCCGGCTTGCATGGTGACAGTCGATTTATATCCGATCGTTTCTTTTGCCAGAGTACTGTCGCCTACCAGCCGCCAGACTTCCGATGAGGCCGGTCTTTTGCGTCGCTTTTCGGTCTTGATGGATAGTCTTTTGTTAATTATTCCACCGATAATATCGACCAGTTCCGCGATTGGATGATCCTCACCCGAAGCCAGATTCATGGTCATTCCCGATGTGTTCTCGTTCAAACAGGCGTCGATCATCCCGGCCGCAATATCGGTCACAAAATTAAGATCACGGCTCGATTCGACATTGCCCAGTCTGATTACCCTGCCGCGAAGCGCCTGCAGAATGATAGTCGGAATGATGGCACGCGCCGACTGCCGTGGGCCATAGCAGTTGAAAGGGCGAACCGTCACGACCGGCAGTCCAAAACTATGGTAAAATGACTGGGCCGTTTTGTCGGCGGCGATTTTCGATGCCGAATAAGGCGACTGCGCCACCTGCGGGTGCCTCTCATCGATCGGCGCATATTGGGCCGTGCCGTAAACCTCCGAGGTGGAAACCTGCAGGATTTTTTTGACTTCCTCGGCCCGGGCCGCCTGAAGCATGTTGGCCGTTCCGACGGCATTGACCGCCAGAAAATCGCGCGGCGCTATATATGAATAGGGGATAGCGATCTGGGCCGCGAGATTAAAAATATAATCGTTTCCTTTGACTGCCGCCTCGCATATATCCGGATCCCGAATATCGCCATGGATAATACTCAGCCTGTCTTTGGCCGAAGGCGGCAGGTATTCCAGCCAGCCAATCTGTCCCGATGAGGTATATCTGACCAGCGCCGTGACCCGGGCGCCGCCTTTCAACAGCATTTCGGTCAAATGCGACCCGATAAAGCCGGCCGCACCGGTCACCAGAACTTTTTTATTTTTTACGGATTTCTTCATTTTGGGCCAATATAACGTTTTTCACTATTTAATTCCAAGTTTTTTCTCCAGCTATATTATCGGCTGATAAGCGCTTGCAGCTTATTCGTATAAGAGACAAAGTCCGCAATCAGTTTTTTGTTGAAACGGCCAGTCGGGCCGGATAGATTGTCCTGCAATAGTGTATATCGTGAAAGGAAGTAACAATGTCTGATTATGATTTTATTTCGGCACGCCAGATCCTTGATTCCCGCGGCACCCCGACGATTGAAGTCGATGTCGTCCTGTCCGACGGGACTCTTGGGCGGGCGGCGGTGCCTTCCGGTGCATCAACCGGGGCTCATGAGGCGGTTGAGCTTCGCGATGGTGATCCTAAAATATATTTCGGTAAATCGGTGCTTAAGGCGGTTGACAACGTCAACAAGAAAATTGCGCCGGCTATTCTTTCGAATAGCATTGATCCATACGATCAGGTAACCCTGGATAATTTCCTCATTTCCCTTGACGGCACCGAAAACAAGGGGAAATATGGGGCCAATGCGCTGCTGGGGGTTTCACTGGCCACCGCCAAAGCGGCGGCACAATCGGTGGGGCGTTTTCTGTATGAGTATATCGGCGGCAGTAATTGCAAGCTGCTCCCGGTGCCGATGATGAATATTCTCAACGGCGGCAAACATGCCGACAATAATGTTGATCTGCAGGAATTCATGATCATGCCGGTAGGGGCGGGATCTTTCTCCAAAGCGCTGCAGATGGGCGCCGAAGTGTTCGGGGCTCTTAAAACGGTTCTCAAGGCCAAAAAATACAATACCTCGGTCGGTGATGAGGGTGGCTTCGCACCTGATTTGAAGTCGAATGAAGAGGCCCTGGAAGTCATCATGGAAGCCATCGCCAAGTCGGGATATAAAGCGGGCAAGGATATTCTTTTGGCGCTTGATCCGGCTTCGACGGAGTTTTATGATGATAAGAAGAAAATATATAATCTGAAAAGCGAGGGCAAGAAGTTCACTTCCGATCAGATGATCGATTATTATGAAAAACTGGTCAAGAAATATCCTATTATTTCTATCGAGGATGGTCTGGCCGAGGATGACTGGGATGGGTGGAAAAACATGACGGCCCAGATGGGTGACAAGATACAGATAGTCGGTGATGATCTTTATGTGACCAATCCCAAGCGGCTGGCGCGCGGTATCAAAGAGAAGTCATCCAATTCGATTCTTATCAAGCTGAATCAGATCGGCACTCTCACCGAGACGCTCGACGCCATCGAGATGGCCCAGAAAGCCGGCTTCACGGCGGTGGTGTCGCATCGTTCGGGTGAAACCGAAGACAACACCATTGCCGATGTCGTCGTAGCGGCGGGAACCGGTCAGATCAAGACCGGGTCGGTCTGTCGCACCGATCGAATATGCAAATATAACCAATTGTTGCGAATCGAGGAGTCGATCGGCCCGGTGGCGCAATATCTCGGTCGGGATGTTTTCTATAACTTGAAATAGCCCCGCTTGATTCAAAAACAAATCGGTACAAACTAAAACCCGCCCTTAAGGGGGCGGGTTTTTTCCCCGGAATGAAATTTTAAGTCCTTTTAGATTGTTCCATCCTTGGCCTAGACAAAGATGTCATCTTCTCCGGGCTTTTTTCCTGGGCTTCGCCTTCGCCTTGGCTTTCTTTTTCGGCTTCGCTTTGGCTTTGGCTTTCTTCTTCGGTCTTGGTTTCGGTTTCGGTTTCGGTTTGGCTTTCGCTCTTGCCTTTCTGGCCGAAGCCGGTTTCACCAGACCAAGAGCGCTGATCTTGCCGCGAACCGATGCCAGTGATCTCTTCATCTCCTTGGCAATGGCCGATGCCGGTTTGGTCTTATACAACAGGCGGAGCATCTTGATTTCATCTTTGCTCCAGGCTTTGCCCATCGGTTTCTTTCTGCCTTTCGGCTTGGCTTTGGCTTTGGCCTTAGGTTTGGCTTTCGCTTTCTTCTTTACTGCCATTTTCCGCTCCTTTCGTTAGGTATCGGATTTAGTGATTGGTTTTAGATGTATTCCCAATTAGTGATGCATGAAAAATGGATTCTGCCATTAATATTTCGTACGACTTAATTTAATCAATTCTCCATGTATCATGCAACTGATTAACAACCCTAAATATATTATCGTCTTAAAGAAAGAGAAGTTAAAACCATGAAACAACAAAAAAATTAAAAAAAATAAAGAAAATATAAGATTTATGTACTTATCTATCGCACATTATGCGCCGGCGAATGCCGCTTTGATTCATCCGAATATGGAAAAATGGAGATGAGTTTTAATGCAATCAGGAGGTTTTGCCCAATTCCGCGGCAATATATCGTCCGGTGAATGATGTATTCACCTCGGCAACTTCCTCGGGTGTACCGGTGGCGATGATCCTGCCGCCGTCATCACCCCCCTCGGGACCGATATCGATGACATAATCGGCCGTTTTGATGACATCGATGTTATGTTCGATCACGAGAATGGTGTTGCCGCGGTCAACCAGTTCATTCAAAACACTCAAAAGCATCCGAATATCCTCGAAATGAAGGCCGGTGGTCGGCTCATCGAGGATATACATGGTCGAGCCGGTGGCGGTTTTGGACAGTTCCGTGGCCAGCTTCACACGCTGCGCCTCGCCGCCGGAGAGAGTCGTAGCCTGCTGCCCCAGATGAATATACCCTAATCCCACCTTTTTCAACGTCATCAGCTTGCGCTTGATACGCGGGATGTTTTCGAAAAATACCAGTGCCTCATCGACCGTCATATCAAGAACATCGGCGACACTTTTGCCCTTATATGTAACCTCAAGCGTCTCCCGGTTGAACCGCTTTCCCTTGCATACCTCGCATGGAATATAGACATCAGGCAGAAAATGCATCTCGATCTTGATGATACCGTCTCCCTGGCATGATTCACACCGCCCGCCCTTGACATTGAATGAGAACCGTCCCGGATTGTATCCGCGCACCTTGGATTCCTGCAATTGGGAAAAAAGTTCCCGAATATGGGTGAAAACGCCGGTGTATGTCGCCGGATTGGAGCGGGGAGTCCGTCCGATGGGTGATTGATCGATATCAACCACTTTGTCGATATGTTCCAGCCCCTTGATATCTTCATATTCCAGCGGTGTCTTGCGGGAATTATAAAAATGACGGGCCAGAATGCGATACAAGGTTTCATTGATGAGGGTCGATTTACCGGATCCCGACACTCCCGTGACAACGGTAAAGATGCCGGTCGGGATATCAACCGTTACTTTTTTGAGATTATTGCCCGATGCGCCGGTCAATGTGATAAAATTGCCGTTGAATTTGCGCCGCCCCCCCGGAACCGGAATGACTTTCTTCCTGGCCAGGTAGGCGCCGGTGATGGATGTCGCGGTTTTTTTGATCTGATACGGGGTGCCCTCGGCGACAATTTTGCCCCCGTGTTCGCCGGCGCCGGGCCCGAGATCGATCACGTAATCGGCGCTTTCTATTGTCTCGCGATCATGCTCGACAACTATCACGGTGTTGCCGATATCGCGTAATTCGCACAATGTTTTGAGAAGTTTCTTGTTGTCGCGCTGATGCAGCCCGATCGATGGCTCATCCAGGATATACATCACACCCACCAGCCGCGATCCGATCTGCGTGGCCAGACGGATACGCTGCGATTCGCCGCCCGATAACGATGATGAGGCGCGCCCCAGCGTCAGGTAATTGAGCCCGACATCATCCAGAAAGCTCAACCGCTCCCTGATTTCCTTCATGATTTGTCGGGCGATCTGCTCCTGCCGCTTGTTGAGTTTGAGATTGTCGAAAAACTGCCGCGCCTGCTTGATCGACATCTCGGTAATCGAGTCGATCGTCTCGCGATTGATAATGACCGAAAGCGCTTCCGGTTTCAGCCTCGCCCCCTTGCAGACCGGGCATTGCGATATCGACATGTACTGCTCAATCCACTGCCGGACACCCGATGACTGCGTCTGCCGGTAACGGCGCTCGAGATTGGGAATCACGCCCTCGAATTTGCTCTCATATTCGCCGGAACCGCGGCCGTTGGAATGTTCATATTCGAATTTTATATGCTCGCTGCCGGAACCAAACATAAGAATTTTCTGGACTTTTTCCGGAAGCTTATTGAACGGGGTGGACATCTTGAAATCGAAATGTTTGGCCACGCCGCGGACCATGAAGCGGTACCAGTTGGCCATCTCCGATCCCCAGGGATGAATCGCACCCTGATTGAGAGGCAGTGACGGATTCGGCACCACCAGGTCGGGGTCGATATCCATCTTCTGGCCCAGCCCGGAACAGGTCGGGCAGGCCCCGAACGGCGAATTGAACGAAAACATGCGCGGCGACAACTCTTCATAGCTGATGCCGCATTTCAAACAGGCCGACTGCTCGGAAAAGAGCATGTCATTGCCTTTGATATTGATCAGGACGATGCCGTGCGACGTCTTAAGAGCCGTCTCGACCGAATCAGCCAGCCGCCGGGCCGAACGCTGTTTGACCACCAGCCGATCAACGACCACTTCGATGGTATGCTTGACATTCTTCTTAAGCTCGATTTCGCTTTCGGTTTCGACCACTTCGCCGTCGATGCGCAACCGCACGAATCCTTCCCGCTTGGCCTGCGCGATAACCTCCTTGTGCTCGCCTTTCTTGCCGCGCACCAGCGGCGCCAGCACCATCAATCGGGTGTCCTCTTCGAATGACAGCACCGAATCGACAATCTGTTCAACCGTCTGGCGGGTGATCGGCTCGCCGCAATTGGTGCAATGCTGCGCCCCGATCCGGGCAAAGAGCAGGCGCATATAGTCATATATTTCGGTAACAGTGCCGACCGTCGAGCGCGGATTCTTGGCTGAACCCTTCTGCTCGATAGAAATTGCCGGCGACAATCCCTCGATCATATCGACATCCGGCTTTTCCATCAATCCCAGAAACTGCCGGGCATAGGCCGAAAGCGACTCGACATAGCGCCGCTGCCCTTCGGCATAGATCGTATCGAAGGCCAGCGAGGATTTCCCCGATCCGGATAACCCGGTGATTACCACCAGCTTATTACGCGGAATTTTAACGTCGATATTCTTAAGATTGTGCTCGCGGGCACCTTTTATCAAAATATATTGTGATTCTGTCATATTCTGTCATTACATCCTATAAAAAAGTGCAACCCGTAATATACGATATTTGTGCCGGGTGATGGCTCTTTTTTTGATTGTTTTATAAGAAATATCTTAAGTCTTGGGAATCACATTTATGACAGAAAGTGGCACCAGAGGCTTTACATTTTTAAAAAATAAAATATATTCATAAAATCGGCGAATGAATAAAAGACAAAGATATGTTAAATAAATATAACTAGTTAGGAGACATTATGAAAAAGACCAATAATGTAATTTTTGCAGCCTTGGACGACTTATCTAATAAGGTCAATCTTGGAACCGGCATAAACCATCCTTATGATAAGAGTAAGGCTATTGAATTATTCGAGATTTTGATTCAACATGGTGTTGATTATAGCCCAAATGATGTATTTGAATATCTTGTAACTTCAAAAAAATGGTCTCGTAAGCATGCGGAAGATGTTAAAAAAGTATCAGTAGAGATATTGGGGGGTAAGAAAGTCACTAAACCAACGTCAGGGTCTTGTTGGGAGCAGGATATCTTTGATCAATGAATGGTCTTCCCCTAAAAAAATGGACACATAGTTAAGATAGGGTAGCTGCCCGTTCGAAGTCAACTGGATTTTTAAAACCCAGGCTCGAATGACGGCGTT